>JACMQM010000108.1 GCA_014376985.1 Cytophagaceae bacterium
CAGAATTATCTGGTGAAAGCCGTGCCGGTGCTCACCATCACCAATACCAACAGAGACCTGAGCGTTGTGACGGGAATAGACGGATACAGTGTACGGTATTTTCTCGATGGTGATTACGGCACTATCGTCGACGAATCTACTACCGGCAATTATGCAGCCGCTGTGGATGGTATCTATACCGCTAAGGCGGTAAACTATTTATACAATGCCACTGTGCTGTCTACCTGTATCTCTCCAGTCCCATCCAATGGCATCAGCATCATTGCCACCGGTATTTCAACGGCACGAGATGTTTTGGTTTCGGTGTATCCTAATCCAATGATTAACACTTTAAATCTTTCAACAGCAATCACTGATGAACTGTCTTATGAATTGTACGATAGAAAAGGCATTATGCTACGCAAAGCTCCATTTCAACAAGAGGAACGTATCAACGTGGAAGAATTAAAAGCAGGGGTGTATGTATTGGTTATTAAAAAAGAAAACAAAAAACTCGGCACCTATACTTTAGTGAAATAAATTATCATTTAATGAAAAAAGTCCTGGGCATTCTGATGATATTTTATGGAAGCATACTGTTGTTCTCCGGTATTTTAAAATGCTTCGGAGCGCTGGATGTAGTGAAGTTAAATTTCGGAGGCATGTACGTTAATCTCCATAATCCGGTCAACACGCCTTATATTATTCTTTTCAATTTTTTGGGTGGAGCTTGTATGGTTTTTTTCGCTACCAAAACAATACGCTACAGGAAATACTTACCTGTAGCCAAGCATGCCCTGGACGATGAAAAAGCAATACACAATACACTGACCTTATCAGGACTTATACAATTTGCAGGTTACTATACTGCCTTATTATCCATATGGATTTTTTTTCGCGGCTTGTTCATGCTAAGCATCTTTGAAGATAATATACTGGATTATCTGCCCTTATTTATTTTCGTTATGATCTATTACATCCCTTTCGCACTTGTTCCGCTTGCTGTGATATTTATAAACTTATCTACTCATAACGACATCAAACAAAGAAATGCAACGATTGCCTTTCATGCCAGAAAGAAAAAAAGGTTTGATAAGCCAATAAATATTGTTTTATCCAATTAATCCAGCATCAACCATTATGAAAAGCAAAACACTCTTCTACATTACATGGATTTCGATGGCTTGCACCTTAGCCGCTTATTTGATTCGTTCTTTTGCACCTACACTTTTAGAGGTTCAATTCCCTATTGTCAGCGTCATTTTTACGTTGTGCGGCACAGGTCTTTTATTAGACAATGGTACTTTTAACAAAAGCACGTATTACAGATGGACTGGAATTGCCATTCCTTTAATCATCTTTGGCATGTTGTTCAAGATCATGCATTGGCCAGGATCATTGATTCTACTTTTAACAGGATTTGCTTTTCTGAGTCTGCTATATGTTCTTCATTTTCTAAGCAAGACAAACAAAGATCAACTGAGCAGCGTGAAACTTCTGTTTGTTCTTACTTTTTGCATCAGCAAGTTTTTTACTTTTATTCGATTGCCCTACAATGACATCATTGAGCTGCTGCCCCTGGTGATTTTGGCTTATGCCATATTTCTCTTTACTTTTCCTCCTGCCCATACAGAAGCGCCGGATGTTTTAGATTAATAGATAGCAGAAGCTGCGACCTTTCCATGAAGCAGTCTGAAAGCCTTATCCTGATTCTCAAAATGCTTTGAGATCGTCTGTGAATTAAGTAATTTTAATGGATAGACGTTTTTGAATGATTTCACTTCCTCTTTCTTCTTACCAAAAAACAGAAACCTGGGAAAACCTAAGTATCCTGAAAGAATTACGTTTCAAAGCCTCGCTCTCAGGAGGTAAAGGAGGTCAAAACGTCAACAAAGTCAATACAAAAATAGAATTGTACTGGACGCCGGCAGAATCAAAACTCATTGAAGAAGAAGTAAAGCAAGTACTGCTGACAAAGCTTGCTTCCAAGCTCAGTCAGGAAGGCGAGCTGCGCATAGTGTGTGAAGAAGACCGGAGTCAATTGAAGAACAAAGAAAAAGCCATGGAGAAGTTTTATAAACTGATCACGGCTTGTTTCAAAGTACAGAAGAAACGCAAAGCGACGAAACCAACAAAATCTTCTGTCACGAAAAGACTAGAAGGAAAATCAAAACAAAAAACGATCAAAGCCAACCGGAGAAAACCGGAATTATAATTTAACGGCTACCCATTTTACAAGGAACAAATAGAAGCTGGTAAGTGTGTGTACATTTTGAAGACTGGAAAAATCTTCACAAGATTCGTCAACCCCAGGACTTGCAAAAACGTTCGGCGGCTACCATACACACTTACCTGTAGTCTTCCGCATCGTTCGCCAATACCCTGCAGAGAACATCGTAGAGTTGGAAGAGCGTTTGCATATTTTATTTCAACACAAACGCGTCAAAGAAGAATGGTTTGAATTGTTGCCGGATGAATTGATCATTTGAGACAACATTGCCAGAAACTATGCTTTTGGTAAATTGCAAAAGCAAACCAAAAAATATCCTGACATAGAATACAGCAACAACGTTTTGCTTCAGGTCATGGAGGCCAATGAAAAATACCTTTCTGATTATTCCAAGATCATAGAAGATTTCAAACGGGGTCTTACCACACAGCAAATATGGGATCATCATGAAGGCACGGTCAGCAAAACGATTATTGAAATGGTAAGATGATTGCTAAAATACCAAAGACTGAATTTTTAAGTAAATGGCTGCATGTTGTTAACGATCTGGAAAAAGAGTTGTCTGAAAACGAGATCGTTGAAAAATACAAAGGCCAGGTGAGCAAAGCATCCATGCAGCTCATTAAAAGAATTTTAAGAAATCAATTGCATGAATCCTTGTTATTTCATACCTAAATCTAGGTAAATAAGCCTCAAAATGACTGCATTGACACATTGAACTAGGCAATGCGAAGAATAATACTTATATTTTCCCTTTAACTAAAAACTCATTTTTCATGAAATATCTATCTACTCTCCTTATCGTGTGTGTTGCTCAAGTAACATTCGCACAAAAAATGTTGGTGACGTTAGCTCCAACAACTGCACAATTATTTGAAGAATCTATTCCAGTTAAAAACCCTAAGAAAGCTAATTTGGCTACTGGAAGCATGGGTATTCTTGGTGTGCAAAAAGGATATGCTACACAAGGTTACACGTATGCTGATTTGCAGAAAAAAGGTGGAGAAGCATTCACTATTACGTTGGAAAAAATCTCTCCATTGCCTGCAGCTTATGTTTCTAAAGCTCTTGAATTGAAAAAAATTACAGATGCAACTGGTAAAGTAGAAAAGCCAGATAGAATGGGCATGTACGGTATCACTGTAAAAGGGACGGAATTGAACAGTACTCCATTTACTTCTGCTATCTCTAAAAGCTTCATCGATTTTGGTTACAAGATGGATGAAAGCGGTGGCGTATTCGAAAACAAAGATAAAGGAGCTATTGACTTCGCTATCGGTTCTGAGTTATTGTATTTCTCTAAAGACAAACGTGGAGATGGCTACCAGGTAAGTATCATTGTTGAATGGTCTATCTACAGCTACTCAGAGAAAAAAGTAATCAAGAAAATTATTACTGCTGGTTACTCTGATACAGGAGAAACTCAATTCAATCCTGAATTGATCTCTGCTTTCAAAGATGCTACTCAAGGTTTGGCTGGTAATCTTGAATTCCAGAAAACTGTAAAAAAATAAGGCATTCTTTTGTCTCATAAAAAAGCGCTCAATAAAATGAGCGCTTTTTTTATTTCATGATTTTAAACTCTACCCTTCGATTCAGTTTGCGTTCTGTTTCTGTTCTGTTTGTGTTAAGCGGATTATCCGGCCCGTAACCAACAGCGCTGATTCGCTTCTCCTCTATTCCTTTTTCTACCAGATACTCCTTTGTTTTTTTAGCTCTGTTCTCTGACAACTCAATGTTTTTATTACGCTCTCCTTGATTATCCGTATGACCTGCAATTTCTATAGCTACAGCAGGATGTAGATTCAATGTTTCTACTAGCTTCTCCAATTCCGGATACGAGCTTGGTAACAAATCCGTTTTACTTTGTACAAACAATACATTTTTCAAAACAATACTTTCACCGGTATTCACTTCAAATGTTTCTTTGATGGCTTCTGTTTTTTTGGAAGTGGCTTCATAAAGCTCCGCTACTTCTCTTACCGATAGTGCGCGGGTCCAAACTTTAAAATCATCCATGTAGCCATTGAAGTATTCTATCACGCCGGGTGCATCTCTTCCAATGACCAGGTTGTTTTGATCGGATTGAAAATTATTAATAAAGTCTGCCGTGTTCTTCAATTTACCGTCTACATAAATGCGAAACAACTGTGTATCATAAGTAACTGTGAGCAATTGCCATTGCTGCTTTTTTACCACAGCACCATTGGCATAAAACGATCCGTAGAGGGATCCATTCTTCAACCCGTCAAATGAATAACCTTGTCCCGTCAAGCATAAGCGGTATTGAAAAAACTGTTCATTTTCAGCTTTACAAAAGATGGGTGCATATTGATCTGACTTAACCAAATCCCAATAATTGGTTTTTTGATAATCAGTAAGATTGATCCATACAGAAAAAGTAAAATTAGATAGCGGAAGATTCAGCGTGTTGTTAAATGGAATACGAATATAACCCGATTGACTTCCATTGAAGAAAAGCGCTTTACCTGTTTCTTCAAATCGGTTGGTTGCCGACGCCACCTCACCCACTATGCTACCGTGGTTGGCCTTTGGCCCCTCGTCTTTTGCATTGCCATCAAATGCATAACTAAACATCCAATCCTGTGGCCATAACTGAGCATGTGCAGAAATATCAAACACAAGAAAAAAAGAAAGGAAAAGCCAATACACTTTCATACCTATACTTAGCTAATAAAAATCGTTCTGATGAAGATAAGAAAAGATTTTACCGAACCCAATGTACGATTCATAAACAGTAGCTTGCGCCAACAAAATTAATTGCATAGATTAAACCCATGAAGTTTATCCTTCTTCTACTCGCCAACTGTTTTTTTATACTATACGGTATACTGTATTTAACAGATCATCCTTTTACAAGAGCCTCTACTGGCGGTAAAATCAGGCAAGTGGTCTTATTGGTAGTAGGACTGTATGTGATTTACAACGTCGTGTTTATTTACCTGTTAAAAAAACAAAAAGAAGAAAGCGGACTCCTATACAAAATATTTACTTACGGCGAGAAGGCGGTATATGCTGCGATGCATTTCATTCAACCGATACAAAAAGAATTACTCATCAGTATAGTCATTGCTGTTGTTTTAGCAGTGATCGGCATGATAATGGCAGGATTACCGGGAGCTGCAATGCTAACCTTTCTACAAAAAATCGGCTTACTTCAAGGCGTCAAAGGAGACAGTGTGTGGCCGGCGGCTATTTTGTTGTCTATTCTTTGGCCGCTTTGTTTTCCTATTGCCATACTGGTGAAGCATTACTGTGCGCTGCGTGGATACGCTGGTTTTACAGGCTTTAGCACATTGATTGCTTGCAGCTGGATCTTGCTATTGATGGTGCTGACAGGCTTATTTAGCAGTACAAAATCTTAATAATCTTTTAGAATTAGTATTTTAATTCCCGTAGCCTGATTAATTCTGCTTGGAACTAATCAAGCTTAATGCATGGGCACTATCACTAAGGCTTGGTGCGGTAGGCGTCCACGAAAAGAGCGAATTAAAGAAGACCCTGTGTGGCATTAACTTCATGCCGTTTAAAGGATCTAAAAGGTCTTCTTTGATTGGTTTTCGTGGCGCCCTTTTCTTTTGTTTCTTTTCTTTTGGGCGATCAAAAGAAAAGAAAAAGGATGGATTGAAAATGACAATGATCAATACCATAGGCCTTACCGGAAGTAAAACACTAATTCTATAATCTTCTTCGTATCGTTTAATACTATTCTATATGTCCGACCAAATTGACGCCAAAGAAAAGGATTACTTGTACCTGGCTCCTTCACAAATTCCCAATGCCGGTCAGGGACTATTTGTTTCTATTGCCATTTACAAAGAAGAAGTCATCTCATTGTTTAAAGGAGAATCACTCAGTAACGATGAAGCCTCTCGAAGAGCAAATCTCCGCGAAGATGACTATTTCATAAATTGTCTGGATGGTTCCATTCTCGATTCCAAGCATACCGATTGCTTTGCCAAATACGCCAATGATCCATCTGCCAAAGGTGGCAACATGGTCAAGACAAAATTTAAAAGCAATGCCGACATCTCTATAGATGACGACGACAACATTTGTTTGATCGCTACACGCAACATTAAAATAGGAGAAGAAATTTTTACAAATTACGGTAAAAAATACTGGACAAATTTTCATCGATTATAAGACACAACCATGGATGACCTGCTCGATTATTCTCCACCTACAAACAAAAACTTTAAGAAAGCAAAAATCCTTTTTAAAATCACAGCTGTTGCTTTTATCATGGCCATTGCATGTACTTTTTCTGCCCGCTTTCTTCCTAGAAACAACGATGTAAGGGATCACTTCATCGCCCTTCCCTCGCTTCTTTTTATTATTCTTGCACCGATTGCACTCTTTTATATTCTTAAAAGTTATATCAAAAAATAGTCCCCGACTAAGCGTCGACTATTATATCTATCAGGAATCATTTTCTTTAATCTTTTCTTTTTACTGTGTGTAAGTTTAATAGTCAGAGATATCTATCTGAATTTTTTTAATGGAGCATAAAAAAAGAGCGGCAAAATACTTACCGCTCTTTCAATTGATGCTACAATAGATTTATTGTTTCGGAGTCGGATCAGATTCTCCTTTAAATAATTTTTTCATGTTGTTAAAAATAAGGAATACCTGAACCCCATTATTGTGGAAGGCATTCGTAACAGAGCTTGTAGAGGTAGAGGCATCAACCATTTGTAATTGCATGAAGTAACCGGCTTCCACGCGAATGTCTTTGGCAAAACGGTAACCCAATCCCAAATTGAAACGATTTTGATCCAACATTGCTCCGGAAGGCACATTGCTGCCAAAAGCTGCAAATACTTCATCGTAAACGTTGACATAAAATGTGCCTTGTTCAATAGTTTTATTGTTCAATGGAATAATAGCACGCAACATGTAACGGAAACGGTAACGTTCTTTTGATACATCATAAGACCATGCTTTTTCGTTGAACATATCAGCTGCACTATTTTTCGAATCGACTGCGGTACCACCCATGCGGTATTCAAAACGGCTTCTGTGTGTAAGGATTACTCTTCCGTATTTTTTATCCGATTGTAACTGAACGGTCAGACGGTATTCCATTTGAAAATTAGGAGAAGAAGATCTCCAATTGTTCCATGTAGGTGCAATGCCTGGTGCAATGCTTAACTTCAAACCTTCGCCAATATAATAACCAAAGAAAGGACGAAACTGCATTTGCATCATGTTCTTGAAAGGATCGTGGTAAGCACCGTTTGCTTTGTTGGTCGCGTCGCTGGTGGTGCGGTATTGAAAGTCTACCTGGTAAAAACCTTTCTTGCCTATATCACCTTTAAAATTGACTTCGTTCCACCAAAGCGTAGAGTAATAATTGTTTCTTGTTTGCGCGTAGCTGCTTGCAAATAGCACGCTTAACAGCAATGCCAAGATTCCTTTTTTCAACATAATAGTTCGACCTTTTGTTTTGTTAGTTTAAAATCAAACGATAAGGATAGAAATGATTCATGCTTACCTGATTTTCAGGATGCAGGAACGTTTCGTCTAATTTGGGTAGGAACGATTATACCGAGGCCCTCTGCCTCCAGAATTGGTATAATCATCACTCTAGCAGCGGATGCTAGTGCGAAAATTTCTTGTCCATTACGTTTGTACCTTTTGTTAGTGCAAGATTCGCAGTTTCGTATTACCAAATTGTTAACTCAACGTTACCGTAGTGTGAACATCCAAAAATGCTTACCGAATCTCGGATCTTTTCTTCTGTACAATTTAACATTCAACTCACTATTATACTTCAAAAAAAGCACGTTAATGACAAGTTTTAGTCCGATCGACCGTTTATTTTATCACAGTTTAGTATATTGGAACAATAAAACCCCACCTTTTTTATGAACAAAAAATTAAAATGGACACTCATTACCCTCGCTGCTTTAGCATTGGTTTTAGGTTTGGTATTTAAATTCATGCAATACGAAACCAAGAAAGCGAGTCCGGAAGATACTGTTTCGTATAAAAAAG
>JACMQM010000109.1 GCA_014376985.1 Cytophagaceae bacterium
CAACACATGATTCTAATGGCGATACATTATATGGTATAGATGTATTTGTGCATCCCGAATACCGCAACATGCGCTTGGGACGGCGATTATACGATGCACGTAAAGAACTGTGTGAAAAACTGAACCTTCGCGCTATTATCGTAGGTGGTAGAATTCCCGGTTATAAAAAACATCATAAAAAACTAAGTGCTCGTCAATACATTGATGAAGTAAAGAAGAAAGAAATTCTTGACCCGATTTTGACGTTTCAGTTGGCCAATGACTTCCACGTGCGAAAAGTGATTTCCAATTATATGCCGGAGGACGAAGAATCAAGAACGCATGCGGCTTTGCTGGAATGGATCAACGTATTTTACGAAGAACATCCTGAAACTACTTTATTTGGTGCAGAGAAATCATTGGTTCGTGTGGGTGTTGTGCAATGGAACATGAGAACCTTACAAGGCTTGCCAGATCTGTTCAAATACATCGAGTTCTTTGTAGATACAGTATCAGGGTATAAAGCTGATTTTATTTTGTTTCCGGAATTTTTCAATGCACCATTAATGGGAGAGTCCAATGCAGACTCTGCTGCGGATGCGGTAAGAAACTTAGCCGAATATACAGATGCCATCAAAGATAAAATGTCTGAGCTGGCGGTATCATATAACATCAACATCATTGCAGGCAGTATGCCTTTGTACGAAGACAATACCTTATATAATGTGTCTTACTTATGTCGCAGAGATGGTACATCCGATGCACAATTTAAATTGCATGTGACGCCAGATGAAGAGAACTATTGGGGGATGCAAGGAGGTGATAAGCTTAGGGTTTTCGACACCGACTCTGGTAAAATTGGTATCCTGATTTGTTTCGACATAGAGTTTCCCGAACTACCCCGTTTACTGGCAGAGAAGGGCGTCAATATTATCTTTGTTCCTTTCCTTACCGATACCAAAAGTGCATTCTTGCGCGTGCAGCGTTGTGCGGCAGCGAGAGCGATTGAAAATGAATGTTATGTTGCCATTTCAGGAAGTGTAGGTAACCTGCCAGGGGTAGAGAATATGGATATTCAATACGCACAATCGGCGGTATTTACACCTTCTGATTTTATGTTTCCTCACGATGCCATCTTGGCAGAAGCCACGGCCAATGCGGAAACTACGTTGGTTGTAGATATGGATTTAGATCTCTTAAAACGCCAGAGAACGCATGGTAGTGTAAGAAATATTCATACCAGACGACATGATTTGTATGAGATCAAGTGGTTGAAGGAGGATAAGAAGAAATCGGAATAAAAAACAGTCAGTGATCAGATCAGTCAAAGCAGAGTTCGAGAAATCGGGCTCTGCTTTTTGCGTTAGGGATTGCAGCGGAAATCCTTTTTCGCGTTGATTGTGCGTGGGAAAAAGATTGAAGCGGAAAGCCCGGCCTCGCCATTCCTGGTGTAATCACCTGTAAGATCATTTGGCGGGGAAACGCCCTATTAACTAATTGTTTTCTACTTCCAATTCTGCTAAATCCAATAAAAACTACTGATCGCTGACAACTTACCACCGAACACTCTATAAATCCGCCCTTCGTTGAAAAATACTCCGATACTAACCCCTCTCTTATTGGGAAAACAGCCTATGTAATGTTATTTTTGCGCTATGACAGAAAAAATAGTGATCCTGGATTTTGGTTCTCAATATACACAGCTGATAGCCAGAAGAGTAAGAGAATTAAATGTATACTGTGAGATTTATCCGTACAACCATTTTCCCGCTTTGGATGCTTCCGTAAAGGGAGTTATACTTTCCGGCAGTCCTTGTTCGGTGAGAGATGAAGATTCTCCTCGTGTAGACTTGTCTTTGTTCAGAAATAAATTGCCATTGTTGGGTGTTTGTTACGGTGCTCAATTGATGGCTCACGTGAATGGTGGTTCAATAGAACCGTCTTCCATTCGTGAATACGGACGTGCCAGTTTAGAGCCGATAGCGGGAAGTACTACTACATTCATGAAAGGCATTACTCTGGGTTCTCAAGTGTGGATGTCACACGGAGATACCATTGTGACTTTGCCTGCAGAATTTGAAATCATAGCGAAGACAGAATCTATTCCTGTTGCTGCTTATAAAATAAAGGGAGAAGAAACATACGGCATACAATTCCATCCGGAGGTCACTCACTCCTTGGAAGGCAAAGCCCTGTTGTCAAATTTCGTGATGGACATCTGTAAATGTACAGGCAACTGGACACCGGATTCTTTCGTGGAAGCTACGGTGAGCGAATTAAAGCAACAGCTTGGCAACGATAAAGTGGTATTGGGTTTGTCCGGAGGTGTTGATTCTTCTGTAGCTGCAGTGCTGATTCATAAAGCGATCGGTAGTAACCTCACTTGTATTTTTGTAGACAACGGTTTGTTGCGTAAGAACGAGTACGATGAAGTGTTGCTATCCTACCACGGCCTTGGCTTGAATGTGATTGGTGTGGATGCGAAGAAGGAATTTTATACTTCTCTCACTGGACTGTCTGATCCGGAACAAAAAAGGAAAGCAATAGGTAAAACCTTTATTGATATTTTTGAACAAGAAGGAAAGAAAATAAAAGATGTACGTTGGTTGGGTCAAGGTACGATCTATCCGGATATCATCGAATCGGTTTCTGTAAAAGGACCTTCTGCTACGATCAAGTCTCACCACAACGTGGGCGGCTTGCCTGAGAAGATGAACATGAAAGTGGTAGAACCTTTGAAAACATTGTTCAAAGACGAAGTACGAAGAGTAGGAAAGAAGTTAGGATTAGACAGCGCCTTATTAGGCCGTCATCCTTTCCCTGGTCCAGGCTTGGCAATACGTATTATCGGCGATATTACAGAGGAGAAAGTAGCGATTTTACAGGAAGCGGATTATGTGTTCATCCAATTGCTGAAACAAAGAGGCTGGTACGACAAAGTATGGCAAGCCGGTGTTATTTTATTGCCGATTAAATCTGTTGGTGTAATGGGTGATGAAAGAACTTACGAAAACGTGGTATCATTGCGTGCCGTATCGAGTATAGATGGCATGACAGCTGATTGGGTGCATTTACCGTACGAATTATTGGCTGAAATTTCTAATTCGATCATTAACCGTGTCAAAGGCGTGAACCGTGTGGTTTACGACATCAGTTCCAAACCACCAGCTACCATTGAATGGGAATAACATGCGAAAAATAACAATAGTACTCCTTGCCGCATTTATAAGTTTGCCTTTTGTACTCTCTGCGCAAAGCATAGATTATGGAAAGCAATACGAAGCGGCTAAAGTGATGGTAGATGAAAGTCGTTTCGAGGCGGCGGTTCAAATACTGAAACCTATACTCAAAGAAGAACCAGGCAATGGGTATGCTTTGTACAGCCAATACTTGTATGCTTACACACTTTGTCAGCAAGGGAAGTACAGTGAATCCCGGGACATGCTGCTGCAATTGAAGCAGAAGCATACCGATTGGAAAGAATACCCTAAGGTGAATTGGTTATTGGCTACTGCTTATTTCAATCTAAAAGAATACCGTAAAGCAGTTGGTCTTGCACAACAATTGGATGCGTCCACTCCAGCATTGGATGCTTGGAAAGCGGAGTATTATCCTTCAATTCAACCATTGGATACTATTGTAGCGATTCAGAAAATAATTCCACTCGATCTGAAATTAGCAGAAATTCTTTACGCTCAAATCCATCAAAGATTAGATGCCAAGTACAAGGCAATTGCTCAACGATTGGAAAAAGAGTACGGTTTTAAACCACTTGTTAAGGAACGAAAGAAATTTAAAAACGAGGTAAAAAACCGCTACCATATTGCTTTATTATTTCCATTTTCATGGAAAGACATAGATTTTTCTGCTTCACAAAGAAACAATCAATACGTGCTGGATCTTTATGCTGGTATGCAGATGGCTATAGATTCCCTCAACCGCGACAAGAAGGCGGCGCCTATTGAGTTACATGCTTACGATACGGAGAAAGAGGTCAGCAAAATAACACAAATCGTAAAGTACAACGAATGGAAATTAGTAGATGTCGTGATCGGTCCGGTATTTCCTGAGCAGTATGCAGCGATCAAAGACTTGCCCGAACTAGAGAATAAAACATTGATCAGTCCGATGTCTTCTAATGCTAAGTATGCAGAGAATACAGGAAGCTTTTTATACAAAGCCTCGATTGAATCTACGGTCGGAGGCATGGCCAATTACGCCTCCTCTAATTTTATGCTTAGGAAAAACAGCGCAAAAGATCCTGGTATCTTGCCTAAGAAGAATGTGTTGATTTTATACGGTAAGGAAATTAAGGATTCTATACTGGCTTATCATTATAGAGATTCTATTCTTAGTAAAGGATTTACTGTAAAGAAAATACTAAAAGTAGACTTAAACTATATGGGCACATTGCGCACGTTTGCCAATGATTCAGTGGGATTGATTAGCTATAGCCATATTGTAGCGCTCTCTTCGGATCCGATTTTTGCGGCGAATTTTATCAGCCTCATAGAAATTACACAGCAGCAGATTCCTATTTACGCCTATAGCGATTGGTTGGAAAATACGCAGTTGAGTTATAAGCAAATGGATAAGAGAGCCATTCACTTTATTGATCCTGATTACATTCGTACATCTTCTCCTCAATACAAGCATTTTCATAAAGCTTACATTGCGAAATACCACGTTTTTCCTAGTGTTTACGCCGTGCAAGGATATGAAATGGTCACTTTACTCAGTAAGGCATTAAGAGCAAACGGAACAGATGTTTCATTGTATTTCAATGAAAAGAAATTTTTCTCACTAGGTATGTTGGGAGGTTACGATTATTCAAATGCATCGAGCAATAAGTTTGTGCCCATTGTTGCTTTCAAAGATTTAAAATTAACACTCGTCAACGACGAAACCAGATAATGCTAAACAGAGCTACGAGCGAAGAGTTATTTAAAAGAGCTTCAAAGGTTATTCCGGGCGGAGTGAATTCTCCTGTAAGAGCATTTAAAGCAGTAGGGGGAAATCCCATCTTCATGAAATCGGCCAAAGGCGCATACATGACAGATGTGGATGGCAATCAATACCTTGATTTTATCAACTCCTGGGGACCGATGATTCTAGGACATGCTTCAGATGTAGTAATAGATGCTGTGCAAAAAGTATTGGCCGATTCTTTTTCATTTGGTGCGCCAACACGACGCGAAGTAGACATGGCAGAGTTGATTGTATCCATCGTGCCTTCAGTGGAAGTAGTGCGCATGGTCAATTCCGGAACAGAAGCGACGATGTCGGCTGTTCGGTTAGCCAGAGGTTATACTGGAAGAGATAAGATTATTAAATTTGAAGGCTGTTACCATGGCCATGGCGATTCTTTTCTCATCGCAGCAGGTAGTGGTGCCATGACGCTCGGTGCTCCGGATAGTCCCGGTGTAACGCAAGGCGTAGCGAATGATACATTGACTGTTGCATTCAACGATTTGCTTGCGGTAGAACAATGTGTTGTTGAAAATAAAAATAAAGTGGCAGCCATCATTGTAGAACCGGTCGTTGGTAACATGGGCTGTGTGCCTCCGGCACCTGGCTTTTTGGAAGGGCTTAGAATAATTTGTGATAAAGAAGGTATCGTGTTGATCTTTGATGAAGTGATGACAGGTTTTCGTTTGTCACTAGGAGGTGCACAGGAATTGTATGGTATTCGACCGGATCTAACCACTATGGGTAAAATAATTGGTGGAGGGATGCCGGTAGGAGCTTATGGCGGAAACAAAGAAATCATGCAGCAAGTAGCTCCGGCAGGTAAAGTATACCAGGCAGGAACATTATCGGGCAATCCTATTGCCATGGCAGCAGGTATCGCAATGCTGACGCATTTAAAAAATACACCTTCTGTTTATCAGACGATAGAGCAAACATCAGCTTTCATCAGTGACGGTATCTTGCAATACATCAAAGAGAAAAACCTTCCTTGCAGCGTCAATAGAGTAGGGTCTATGTTTACGTTATTCTTTACAAAAGAAAAGGTAACTGATTTCAATACGGCTAAGACCAGTGATCTGGTGGCCTTCGGAACTTTTTTTCGAAGCATGTTGGAAAAAGGAATTTACCTGGCTCCGTCACAATACGAAAGTTTGTTTGTTTCTACAGCCATCACAAAAGAACAAGCGACTCAGGTTGTTGAAGCGGCTAAGACTTCTTTGGTAGAGGTGTTTGAGAAATAACTTTCTTGCCCCTAATCCCATGAAGGGGACTTAGTCCTGTAAGAATGTAAAGTCCTCTTCAGAGGATTAGAGGCGATAAAGATGGAATAAATAACAAGTTTTCCTTTTGCGAAGCACTATTAATTAACAACTATTAATTAACAACTATATAATAATGAAAATCGCAATCATCGGTGGAGGAAACATGGGAGTAACATACGCCCGTGCATTTGTAAGAAGCAACATTGTACCTACAGAGAATATTTTGATCATCGAGAAACACGATGAGAAGAGAGAGGCGCTGAAGAATGAAGGCATCGCACTATTGTCTGACAATATTGATCAAAGCATTTCTTCCTATGACATTCTGATTATAGCGGTAAAGCCACAGGATTTCATTACCATGAGTGGGCAGTTGAAAGCTTATTTACAACCCAACCAATTGATCTTGTCCATCATGGCGGGTATCACGATTGCTACGATACAACAGCATTTGGGAGGACATCAAAAAATTGCCCGTGCTATGCCTAATACACCTGCTCAACTGGGCTTTGGCATATCTGCCTTTGCCATTTCAGCGGAGGCAGGTATGGACAGTGTAAGTGTTATTGATACCTTGCTGGAAACAACCGGCAAATCAATTTTCATGAAGGATGAATCGCTGATTGATGCTGTAACAGCCATGAGTGGAAGTGGTCCTGCTTATTTTTATTATTTCATTAAGCACATGATTGAGGTAGGAAAAGAACTGGGATTAGAGGAACATGTCGCCGCTATGTTAGCTAAACAAACCATGCTGGGTTCATTCCAGATGATGGCCAATAGTAAAGACAGTTTGGATCAGATGATTTCCATGGTAGCTTCCAAAGGTGGAACTACTGAAGCTGCTTTAAATACCTTTGACCGTCTGGGTGTTGGAACAGGGATCAAGGAGGCCATAAAAGCCGCAGAAATCCGTGCAAAAGAACTTTCAAGAGGGTAGCCCATCCTTTTTTTTGTAACCTTATTTTTAATTATTTCGTAGCATTCTATTGATGCTTATACCGCTTTGTCGGCTAGGTTATAATTTGTGCATATGGGAAAAATATACTATTGCTTAGTCTTTGTCTTTTTACTCTTTTCTGTTGGTGTTTCGGGACAGACCTATAGCTGGTCCAAAAGCTATGGAAGTACAGCCGCTGCAGGGGCTTTATTCAGTGAAGAGTCCATTAGGGATATCGCGGTGGATGCAACCGGTAATTCTTATGTGATTGGTATACAAAGAGGTGTTATCACTACACTGACTGGTACCGCTGCAGGCGGTCAGGATATTTTTATAGCAAAATTAGATGCTACAGGTGCTGTGGTATGGTTTCAACAAGGTTTAGGAAAAGCTATAGACGATAGAGGACTTTCAATTGCGGTAAACAATGCTACCGGAGAAGTTTATTATGCTGGTTCATTCACAGGAACCAATTTGTTTTTTAAGATAGCAGCCGGAGGTAATTTATATGCTAACGGTGGTTCAACGGATATGTATTTAGTTAAGTACACTGCAGCAGGTGCTTTAGTTTGGGTAAGAGGGATTGGTGGTACGGGAACAGACGAGGTAGCAGATATCGCTATTGATGCTACAGGTAATGTATTGCTTGCCGGTTATGTACAAACGAACGGGGCCAACATTGAAGTGTATACATCGGGTTCAGGAAGACCCAATCTGGGAACATTTGGTGCTTACTCCAGTTCTTTTGAAGCAGCTTTAATTAAAATAGGAGCTGCTGGTACCTTCAGTGCTTCGGATGCTTATTTATTTGGATCTGTTGGCGGTGCAGAAAAGTGCAGAGCAATTACGCTTGATGCTTCTGGTAATATCTATTTGGCCGGAGATTTTTTCAATACGGTAGATTTTGATCCAAGTGCTGGAACAACTAATCTGGTGGAGTTAACGGCAGGTGCTGGTGATGCCTTTATTGCAAAGTATTCATCTGCTATGGCTTTGCAATGGGCCGGCAGTTTAAAAGGTGGGGGAGTGGAAAACATTCACAGAATAGGTATCGATGGTTTGGGGCATATATATGCCGTGGGATCTTTTCAAGCTTTTGTAAACTTTGATTTGTTTACGGTAACACAATCTAAAACTGCAGCAGGAACTTCCGACGCCTTTTTCGCTCAGTATAATACTTCTGACGGTTCTTTTAATTATGTCCAGCAAATAGGAGGCTCTTCCGGCGACAACAGTGCGAGTGGACTTTATGTCACTTCATCAGGAGATTTTTATATGACAGGTTACTTTTCCGGAGCTTCTGCCAATTTCAATCCCGGAGGATCAGCTTTAAGTTTATCACCCACAGGAACAACCGATGCCTTTCTTGCTAAGTACAATTCATCAGGTATTAATAGCTGGGCTTTTAAAACAGGTGGTGCAGGTAAAAGCGGTGGTTATGCTATCAACATCGCATCAGATGGGAAAATTATTTGGGGAGGATATTATAGCGGATCGAGCGTTGATTTTGATCCGGGCGTAGGATCAACTACACAAACTTCTGTCGGTGGTGAAGACATGTTCATTGCTGCCTATACAGAATGTGCAGGCGCAGCAATCACGACTCAGCCAGTTGCTTCGCAAAATATTTGTACCGGTCAGAATGCTACATTCACTATTGCTGCTTCAGGTACAGGCCTTACTTATGTATGGAAAAAAGGTGGAGTAGCACTTACTAATGGTGGAAGTATTTCGGGAGCTACTTCCGCAACACTTACTATCACGGGTTTAGTATTAGGTGATGCAGCCACTTACACAGTGGATGTTATCGGTTGCATGGGTACTGTAACATCTGGTAATTCAGTTTTAACTGTTCCTTCCGGCGCTTCTATTACTGGTCAGCCTGTTGCAACTCAAACCTTATGTGTAGGAACCGCCGCTTCTATGACTGTTGCGGCTACAGGAAGTGGATTAACTTACCAATGGAAAAAGGGGGGTGTCAATATAACAAATGGAGGTACGGTTTCAGGAGCTCTTACTGCTACTTTAAATATATCATCTTTAATAGCAGGCGATGCCGGCAATTATACAGTGGATGTCACGGCTGCCGGTTGTGGATCTGCGTTGACAAGTTCTACTTCAATTTTAAATGTTAATCCAGCTGCAGCGATTACTGCGCAGCCTGTAACAACACAAACATTATGCGCTGGTTCTGCTGCTGCTTTTTCTGTTACGGCATCAGGTACCGGACTTACTTATCAATGGAAAAAGGGTGGGGTGAATGTAACGGATGGTGGAACAATCTCCGGAGCGTTAACAGCTACTTTAAATATTTCATCTATTGTTTCTGGTGACGCAGGCAATTATACAGTCGTTGTAACTGGAACATGCGGTTCTCCTGTAACTTCATCGACTTCTGCTTTGATTGTAAATACTGGAGTAGCCATCACGGCTCAACCAGCAGCTACACAAACTTTGTGTACAGGTAACGCTGCTGCATTTAATGTAACAGCAACCGGTGCGGGTTTAACTTACCAATGGCAAAAAGGCGGAGTCAATGTAACAGACGGTGGCACTGTTTCTGGTGCCTTAACATCTTCACTAGCAATTTCTTCTTTAGTATCTGGTGATGCTGCTACCTATACGGTTATTGTTTCAGGAACATGTGGATCACCTGTTACATCGTCAAACTCTGTGTTGATGGTGAATACTGGAGCAGCAATTACCGGTCAACCGATAGCTACTCAAACCATCTGTGCTGGTTCAGCCGCTTCCATGACGGTGACAGCAACAGGTACTACTTTAACATACCAATGGAAAAAAGGGGGAGTGAACGTTACGAATGGTGGTACTATCTCAGGTGCAACAACTGCCACTTTAAATATCTCTTCTTTAATAGCAGGTGATGCGGGTAACTATACAGTGGATGTCACGGCTTCCGGTTGCGGATCAGCAGTAACGAGTTCTACTTCAGTTTTAGCAGTGAATGCACCTCCAGCCATTACAGCTCAACCAGCAGCTACACAAACATTGTGTACAGGCAATGCTGCTACCTTTAGTGTAACAGCAACAGGATCTGGTCTAACTTACCAATGGCAAAAAGGCGGAGTAAATATGAGCAACGGTGGCACGGTCAGCGGAGCCTTAACTTCTGCTTTAGCGATTTCATCTTTAATATCTGCTGATGCAGCTACCTATACAGTTATTATTTCTGGAACATGTGGATCGCCTGTTACTTCTTCGAATTCCGTGTTGACGGTAAATACAGGAGCAGCGATTACCGTTCAACCGATAGCGACTCAAACCATTTGTGCAGGTTCGGCCGCTTCCATGACGGTAACAGCAACAGGCACTACTTTAACTTACCAATGGAAAAAAGGCGGAGTGAACGTTACAAACGGCGGCACAATCTCAGGTGCAACAACTGCCACTTTAAACATCTCTACTTTAGTAGCAGGTGACGCAGGTAGCTATACCGCAGATGTTACGGCTTCCGGTTGCGGATCAGCAGTAACGAGTTCTACTTCGATTTTAGCAGTGAATGCACCTCCAGCCATTACAGCTCAACCAGCAGCTACACAAACTTTGTGTACAGGCAATGCTGCTGCATTTAGTGTGACAGCAACAGGATCTGGTTTAACATACCAATGGCAAAAAGGCGGAGTCAATGTAACAGACGGCGGCACTGTTTCTGGTGCCTTAACATCTTCGTTAGCAATTTCTTCTTTAGTATCCGGTGATGCGGCTATCTATACTGTCATTGTCTCCGGC
>JACMQM010000110.1 GCA_014376985.1 Cytophagaceae bacterium
GTACCAGGCTGAGACGGGAATTAATAACATCTTCAGTCAAGCCGGTAAAGAGGGTATGGAAGCCGCTTCTGGTAAAAGTCTTAACAATTTCAGATCAAGCGTGATCAGTTTGGCAATCCGATATGTATTGTGGTCCAAATAGGCTGCGCGCTTTATTTTTTAGGATCAGGAAGCAACAGATTTGATCCAGATTTCTCTAATATGTTTGTATCATAGGGTTTAACTATCATATGACTATAAACTCCATTCATGAAGACGGTATAGATGGACTGAAGCAGAACTGGAAACAGGATATGCTTTCTGGTTTTCTCGTCTTTTTGATTGCTCTTCCCTTAAGCTTAAGTGTATCCTCCGCTAGCGGATTTCCTCCTCTATCCGGTATTTTCACGGCCATTATAGGAGGTCTTGTGGTTTCGTTTATTGGTGGTGCTCATGTGGCTATTAAGGGGCCAGCTGCAGGCCTTATTGTAATTGCTATTGGCGCAGTAACAGAATTAGGAGCAGGAAGCTCAGACCCTATGAGAGGGTATGAGCTTGCACTAGCAGCCATTGTTATTTCAGGCATTTTCCAAACTCTGCTGGGTGTACTGAGAGCAGGTTCATTGAGTGATTTCTTTCCTACCTCCGCTGTACTTGGCATGCTTTCTTCTATTGGTATCATTATTTTTGCCAAACAAGTTCATGTCGCTCTGGGGGTGAAACTAGACGATAAGAATCCTTTAACACTTCTTGCAGAAATTCCGCACAGCATTTCTATCCTAAATCCTGAAATTGCGATCATCGGTATCGTGAGTTTGATTATCCTCTTCATACTTCCATTAGTAAAAAATAGGTATGTAAAAATGATTCCAGCTCCGATGATGGTTATTTTAGTAGCGATTCCATTAGGCTTTTATTTTGATCTTGAGCATGCACACAAATACTTATTTCTGGATGGTGAATATGAACTTGGTCCTAATTTCCTTGTTACCTTTCCAAGCCATATTTTGGATGGCATGCACTATCCCAATTGGAGTGCTATTGGTACATGGACGCTATGGAAATATGTCATTTTATTTACCTTAGTTGGAAGCCTTGAATCTATATTGAGCAGTAAGGCCATCGACATTCTTGATCCTTATAAGAGAAGGACAAAAATGAACAAAGATCTTATTGGTGTGGGTATCGGTAATACATTAGCTGGATTGATCGGAGGGTTGCCCATGATTTCAGAAATTGTTCGGAGCTCTGCCAACATCAATAACGGCGGGAGAACAAAATGGGCCAATTTTTTTCATGGCGGATTCTTATTGTTGTTTGTAGCTTTACTTCCAGGGCTAATTCAGCATATTCCACTAGCGGCTTTGGCTGCTATGTTGATTTACACCGGGTATAGATTAGCGTCGCCAAAAGTATTTAGAGAAACGCTAAAAGTAGGCGTGGGTCAATTGGTTGTATTTGTGTTCACGATCCTTGTTACATTGGCCAGTGACCTTGTCATGGGGATTGTAGCAGGTATTGCTATGGAACTTTTTATTCAATTGATGAGCGGCGCAAAGTTCAACTATTTGATTAGCTCTCACGTAATCATTTCTTCCAAAGCTCAAAATGAACATACACTGTCTGTGAATGGTGTATTAACGTTCACCAACTATTTAGGATTAAAAAAAAAACTGGAACAGTTTACCTATAAAGATCGTTTGCAATTAGACTTATCACAGGTGGAATATGTGGATCATACGGTGATGGAACACTTGCATCATCTCGGTGAAGACTATCATAGAGCGGGAGGAGAATTGAAAGTAGTCGGTGCGGAAAAACTGAAGCCAATGTCGGCTCACCCTCTGTCTGACCGCTCACTTAACAAAGATGCGGTAGTAGTAGAGAGACGTTCTACGAGAGAAGATCAATTGAAATCATTGGCTTCACAATTGGGTTTCAGCTACAAAGACTTTCACAAAGACATCACGTCTAACTTTGGCAAGTTGAGTAATGAAAACAAAGTAATTAAATACGAAGGGAATATATTATCGAAATATTCGGATGGATTGAATTATGTCATCTCCGATCTTTCTATTGTGTCAGGTGGAGATTTTAAAGCGGGAGTAAGCAATCTAACTGTATTGTCTGTTTCCAACTTACGCTATGGAATTCCATTGTTTACGATGCGTGAAGAAAGATTTTTTGACAACGCCTTCTTAAGTGATATCAACTTTAATGATCATCCGAAATTTTCTAAAACATACAAACTGAATGGTTTCAGCGAAGCACAGGTAAGAGAATTCTTTACAAAGAATTTGATCACCTACTTCGAAAGCCAGGACATCTATCACATTGAAAGTTTAGGATCAGAATTAATCATCTACAAACATTCAAAAGTAGCTTCTCTGGAAGAAATTAAATCCATGCTTGATTTTACCAAAGGATTAGTTGAAGTCATTGCTAAAAGATAAACGATATAGTCTCCGCTAAGTAACGATTAATGGCTTGTCACAAGGACAAGCCATTTTTTTGATACCACTATTAATTTTATTGCCCTATACTTTTGCATCTTTTCTTATCTTCGTAATCAAATAATTGACCATGAAAATAACAGTTAAAATAGGCGGAGTACCAGAACACTTCAATTATCCCTGGCACAAGGCGATAGAAGAAGGGAAGTTTATACAGCATGGTATTGACGTCCAATGGTCTGATTACCCAGGCGGCACAGGCGCCCTGGTACAAGACCTCGCGGACAAGAAATTAGATATGGCTGTGTTACTTACCGAAGGAGCCGTAGCTGCGGCTTCCAAAGGCAGTCCCTTCAGATTATTGCACTATACCGTGAAAAGTCCATTGGTTTGGGGCATTCATACCGGTGCACAATCAAGTTTACAAACGATTTCGGATATACCAGGCAAAACATTTGCGATCAGTCGATTTGGTTCGGGCTCGCACCTGATGGCTATTGTCCAGGCTTTGTTAAATGACTGGCCATTGGATCACATGAGCTGGGTGGAAGTAAAAAATTTGGCCGGAGCGAAGGAAGCTTTAGTAGCCAATGAAGCGGATGTCTTTTTATGGGAACGTTTTATGACCAAACCTTTAGTAGATGAAGGGGCTCTTCGTTTATTAGGATTGTTGCCTACGCCTTGGTCCTCATTTGTGTTAGTGGTACGCGAAGATTTTTTAGCCGAGCAAAGAGAAACGGTAAAACAGATTTCTTCCGAATTACTAGCGGTACAAAAGCAGGTTAAAGAAGAAAAAGAATTACCTAAGATCTTGGCCGATCGATATGGCTTGCAGCGCGAAGATGTGCTGACTTGGCTGGATCAGACCGTATGGGAATATGAAAACGAGTTGCCGGAAAAGGAGATAGAAGAAGTGAGTGAATGCCTCTTGCGTGCTGGTGTCTTGGAGAAACTAATACAGGCAAGTAAGCTTCTGGCATGAAAAAGCCTTCTGCGTAGTCGCAGAAGGCTTTGTATAAAGGCTAAAAGGATTAGTAGCTGTAAGGAGATACCATGATGTATTGGCCAGCCAATACCAATAATGATCCGATCACAATAACAATTGAAAATTTAGATTGTTGTTTTTTACTGGCTTTTCCATCAGCATCCATCATCACGCTAGGCAATGAAAGCATACAACCACCATAACAACCAATTAAAAAGCCGACAACGATCAATATTTCTCCCATAAGATTCTGTTTTTATATGGTGCGAATATAAATTACTCTTTTTAAGAAAGCTACTTTTCGGCATAAAAATGACATTTTTTTGTATATATTTGAGAGAATTATAATTATTATATCATGCGTGTAAGGGTTGAGTTAGCTTTTATTTGTCTTATAATTAGTGGCTTGTGTAATTATGGAAATGCGCAAGGCAAAAGACATCGCGAATACTCAGGTTTTTTTGATTCGTATTACTTCCGAGGTCCTGTAACTTATACATTGGGTGTCGGTATGACGGCCTATAGAGGAGATTTGTCGACCGGCTTAATTGGGACCAATAGTTTTGGTTACGGTGTATCTATCGGGGCCAATTACAAAACCTGGCCCAGGATTGCTTTCGGAGGCGAGTTTTCTTATTTCACTTTATCCGGAAAAGATTTTGAACCAAAGCGAGGTATTACTTTTACATCTACCAACATGGAGTTTCTGGCATACGGCCGGTTTTATTTTGTAGATGAAACAGTGCGCGTTGCCCCTGATCGTAAAAAAGAAAGAGATTTAGTTTTCTTCAAACCGTATTTCACAACCGGCATCGGTTTCTTAATTTATACACCTGTAAGTACCTCTTCAAATTACACCGTTGATTCTTTGAAAGTAACAGAAGGAAAGAACTATCCGGGCTATGGACCGGTAATTCCTGTTGGCCTTGGCTTTTCTCTGTCCCATTCCCATCGTTTGAGTTTTGTAGTGGAAGCAACGTATAGATTTACATTTACAGATTATTTAGACGACGTCAGTGCAAGAGGTAGTTCATCCAAGAAAGACGGTTATGCTTTTGTAAGCTTTAAAGTTCAATACTGTCCTGGTGCTCCGGCGAAGAAAAAGAAACAAAATCTTGCACCTCCTGAAAAGTATGAAGGTCCAAAAGGAACAAAGACCTGGAAAAATACTCCAAGAGAAACTCCGAAGCCGAAGAACAATTATTACCAAGAGCCTGATACAACAGGAGGTAGTACTGGCGAGCAAAATCCAGAGGAAAATACAGGAGAAGAGCAACCACAAGAGAATCCGGATCAGGAACCACAGGAAGAAGGACAACAACCAGTCGAGCAAAAGGAAGAGGAAAACGGTTGGGGTAAATAAATTATAGCAAAATCATTCTATGATGAATTTTATACAATCGGTTCCCTGGTGGATTTATGCTTTGGCTGCATTAGCACTGATTGCTGTAAAAGATATTTTCTTTAACAGAAGACATGCCATCAAGCATAATTTTCCGGTAGTGGGTCATCTGAGGTATTACCTGGAAAAAATAGGGCCTGAACTTCGTCAATACATTGTTTCGAACAATAGAGAAGAGTTGCCTTTCAATAGAAGCCAACGGTCATGGGTGTATGCTTCTTCTAAAAAGGAAAACAACTACCAGGGATTCGGCACCGATCAGGATCAACATGCACCTGGCTTTGTCTTTATCAATCCGGCTTTATTTTCTTATGCAGTAAAGCCAACTCATCCCAATCATAAAGATCCTAATTTTTTACCTTGCGCCAAGGTGATGGGTTTATATAATAAAAGAAGAAAACCTTTCCGACCCTATTCTATTCTTAATATCAGCGCCATGAGTTACGGCTCTCTATCGGCGAAGGCTGTAGAGTCGATGAACAAAGGCGCTTTGAAAGCAGGTTGCTACCACAACACCGGAGAAGGTGGATTGGCGACTCATCACTTGCATGGAGCGGATGTGATGCTGCAATTTGGTACAGGATATTTTGGTGTAAGAGATGACAATGGTAATTTCTCTATGGAGAAATTGAAAAAGGTGGTGGAGAAGAATCCTGTTATCCGTTGCATAGAAATAAAATTATCTCAAGGCGCTAAACCCGGTAAAGGAGGAGTATTGCCAGCGGCTAAAGTAACACAGGAGATTGCGGACATTCGTCACATCCCTGTTGGTCAAGATGCTTTATCACCTGCTTTTCATTCTTCTTTCTCCAATGTTGCAGAGCTGTTGAATTTTATAGAATCGATTGCCGAAGAAACCGGATTACCGGTAGGATTTAAATCGGCAGTTGGTAAATTGGAAATGTGGGAAGAGCTGGCTGACCTTATGGTGTCCACGGGCAAAGGTCCGGACTTCATTGCTATCGATGGCGGTGAAGGAGGTACAGGTGCAGCGCCACCGGCATTTGCCGATCACGTATCCTTACCTTTTGTATATGCCTTTGCAAAAGTATACCAGGTATTCGCACACAGAGGATTAACAGACCGTATCGTATTTATCGCATCCGGCAAACTGGGTTTTCCTGCCAATGCGCTCATGGCTTTTTCTATGGGCGCTGACATCATTCACGCAGCCCGGGAAGCCATGATGTCTATTGGCTGTATACAAGCTCAGGTATGCCACACCAATCGTTGTCCGGCGGGTGTAGCTACACAGAGCAAGTGGTTGCAAAATGGAATCGATGTTCCATTGAAGTCGGATCGTTTTTACAATTATGCAAAGAACTTCCGCAAAGAAGTATTAGAGATTACGCATGCCTGCGGCTATGAACACCCTTGTCAGATGGGAATGTCAGACATCAACGTGAGTATGGGAGACAATAATCAAACGTCTACCTTGCGCGTCAATTATAATTACGACAAAGTTCCTGTATCATTTAAAGGAATGGAATCGTTGATTCAATGCGAATATTTAGGAGGTCCTGGTCCGCGTAAAAATTAAATCTGTTCAAGTGATTAGATTTCTCTTTATATCATTTCTATTGATGACCATCACCTGCAAAGCAGGCGATCAGATTGTACTTACTGAAAAAACTTCCTATCTGAAAATAACAGGTAGGATGATGGATATATACGAAGACAAAGAAGCCAATAAAACCTTCAGACAAATCTCCAGATCTACTTCTACTTACCTTTTCCATAACAATACTTTTCAGGAGCCATTATTTTATAATAC
>JACMQM010000111.1 GCA_014376985.1 Cytophagaceae bacterium
AGCGACAGCTATCTAAAGATTCATGCCATGGAAAGTCTTCCTGAAAACAAAACACGTTCAGGTTATCAAAAAGAATTTAAGATCGGCACCATGCCTCTTAGTCATACTACTGTTGAGCGCAAAGCCGACAGCAAGAGTTCTTACAAGTTGAAATAATTTTTTATCACCAGAGCTTATCTTAAGATGACCAAAAAATCATTTTTCGGATTTCTATTTTTTTCTTTTATCAGCCTCTCTGTCCTGGCTCAAACAGAACCCAAGATTACACTTGTTTTATTGGCTAATGATAAAATTGCGGACGTCAACGTCGATAAAGAGAAATACATCCAATACATTGGCGCACTCACTGACTTAATGAAAAAAGAGTTTCAAGGAGTTCCTTCAGATCAAAAAATCATCCTGCTGTTCATCAGCCATAAAGAAGGAAAACCGACCATTGAACTTTATTCTTCTCCCAAACTAACGAACGACAAGGAAAAACATGCTCTTCAGGAACTTCATGCCATGAGTTATGAAAACACAAAACTGGTAGATTTTCCCATGCTTATTCATGTCAATCATGAAAAGGGTACTACAGAAGCCGATTTCAAAGGGCTTCTACTTCCCTATGATAAGTTAAAAATAGAATATGAAAATGCAGATTTAAAGAAAAAATACGAGCTTAATAAAGCATATGCCATAAATGAAGTCATTCCTGTTTTGTCCGCCTATCAGATGATTGTAGAAGATAAATTTGTAGGAGTAAAAAACATTGGGAAGCTAGCTCATAAAATAGACTTCACCAAACCACAGGATGCATATCGCCTGACGAGTGCAAACCCTGATTATTGGAGAGCTGTTCTGGAAATGAATCTCGGTAATCAACTTATTCCAGCGACAAAAATAGCCATGCATTTTTCACAAGGAGAGTTGGATATCGCCATGAACTATTTGAAGATGGTAAAGTTTTTTTCTGACCCAAAGACAACAACCAACGATTACCTAAAAGAATTTGCCTGGCGCATTGACCTCTTCAATAAAACATTGAGTACCGAAATAGAAAAAGGAATCGCGGAACATGATAAAGGGAATTATGAAAAAGCGATTGCTGTATACACTATTATTCTCAATGATTATCCGCTCTCTGCCTGGGCGCAATACGAACTTTATTTTTCTCAAAATGCCCTGGATCTAAAAAATAATAAGATCAAAACTGAAGACAGGACCGGTTGGGACATTGCCAAAATAAAAGTATACAAAAGCAATCCTTTGTATGGGCTTGATGTGCGAGCCAGCAATGCTAAAGAAGGCTACCTAATGTATAGACGACAAGAAATGAGTAGCCTTTTAAAAATCAAGGAAGAACAATTAAATGACATATACAAATACGCAGACATTGCTATGGACCTGGGTGTATACGATTTCGCAGCACAGCTCTTTTGGTATTCTTTTGCCTATGGTAAGAATGAACCTGCATTGAAAAAGTTTTTATACTGCATAGAAAAATTAGGAGTAACCAATCTAAAAGAAAATTTCGAAGGCGACTTTAAAAAAGAGTTTGAGAAAATTGACAAGGAAAAAGAAAAAGAAATGAAGAACAGTTCATTCTATAAAGCCTTTAAAGAAAAATAAGCATAGCCTTGCCTCAAAACAAAGAAGCCCAGCCTCTATTAATCAAGGCTGGGCTTCTTTTGTTAACTTATTTTCAACTTCATAATTCCTACAGATCCTCCCCTGATTTGCTTCAGAATTAGAGACTATATTCATTTCAACAACAAGGAATTATACCCTGTTAGATTGTATCCTTAAATAAATACGGCTATGAAAAAGATCATCTTTGCACTTGTTACCTTATGTATGGCTGGCAGTACTCAAGCTACAGCACCGGTTCCGGAAAAGATACAACACAATTTTGTAGAACAATTTCCACAAGCTTCAGATATGGTATGGACAGATCAGCAGAATGGGCTTTATGAAGTTGATTTTAATTATAATAAACAACATTACGCCGCTTTGCTAGATAAAGAAGGTACCATGGTACATGCTGGTATAACATTGACCTGGTTTGAGTTTCCTGCCAGCGTCAGGCAATCGATAGCTAAAAGTTATGAAGGGTTTAACATGAAACTCATGATCAAACAAAATGACCATTACGTGGCTGAGTTTTCTCACCAAGGCTCCAATTACATGGTGGTTTTGGACAATACAGGCAAAGTAGTTGTTTCAAGTAAAGAATAAGAAATTAAAGATTATAGTTTGTTTGTTTGCAAAGCAGGTGTTCGTTTCGGACCCTGCTTTTTTTTATATTGTCTTACGGCCGACAGTACGAGAAACAATTGTGGCGTAATATTGGTTATAGAAACATAAACCGACAGCCATGACAACTAGAAACTTTCTATGCATACTTTTGGTTATACTAGCCAGCGGATGCAGCTTTTCACAAGAACAGCAAAACAAAAAAAAGAAGACCTCAACAACGACCAATATTGATATGAAAAAAGAGAACCCTGTTTATTCCCGCACAGATACCACGAAAATTTCCATACCGGAAAATGAATGGTCAAGAATATTGGATCCTGAAGTATACCGTGTCGCGCGCGAAAAAGGCACTGAACGTCCTTGGAGTAGTGACTTTGAAAAGTCGAAAGACATAGGTACATTTTATTGCAAAGTATGCGGTAATCCTTTATTTCAAAGCGATACCAAATTTGAAAGTGGTTGCGGATGGCCGAGCTTCTTTAAGCCCATCACTGAAACCAGTCTGATCTATCACAAAGACGTGAGTCATGGGATGGCTCGTACAGAAGTCGTTTGCGGCAGATGCGAATCACATTTGGGACATGTATTTGATGACGGACCTCCTCCTACCCACATGCGTTATTGCATCAATGGTGTAGTACTGGATTTTGAGAAAAAATAAATTTCAATAGAGTATAATTACGTCAATTGCCCTATATTACCTTCATTTCTCTGAGGTAATATAGGGCATGACTGTTTTAAAACCATATCAAACTTTTTCACTTGCTACTCTTGGACCATGGATTTTGTTTGCGGTCTGGCTGGTGGTGCAAAGTTTTGTTTTATGGCATTATGGAGCGGTGGAAGCAGTAGACTCAGCGTTTTACCTGAGCAATGCGCAAGTCCTGTCGCAAGGACATTTGCTTACTGACCGGGGACTGTGGTACTGCAGCTATTCTTTATTCCTTGCCTTTGTATTAGGACTTGGAGGCACTTTAACCACTGTTGTGCTCTTACAATTCTTATTCTCCGGCATTGCCGCCTTTGCGCTTTATAAAGTAGTTTATAAACTTTTCCAAAATTACTCCATGGCTTTTCTGGCGGTATTACAGTATTTGCTATGGTTTAAAATTCACCAATGGAACAGTTACATCTATACTGAATCTTTATTCATCAGTTTTAGTATCATTTCTTTTGCATTGCTTGGCTTTAGCAAGCAACCCTTACAGTATATTCTTACGGCTGTTGTCATAGGGTTCACTTTATTTCTACGCCCGACTGGAATTTGTTTTTTTATTGGTCTGTGCGGATATCTGATCTTTATACTTTCTGACAAATTAAAATTTTCTTTCACCCATCTATGGATCATTGTCATAAGCACTTCAGTACTTGTTTTAATTCTGGTGAATATACTGTTAGAAGAATACATCTATTACTTTATAGACAGCTACAGCAAAGCAGAATTAATTTACCCTAATATCACTCTCGGATTTACTGCGCCAGAGCAAATGTACAAGCCCTCTCCTACTCATGCTCCCTTGATTCAACTCATTGAGTTTATGCTTTACAATCCACTGTACTTTCTAAAACTATTTTGTATAAAGTGTTTATTGTTTTTAGGAAATGCGAAGCCTTATTTCTCTTGGACACACAATGTCATTATCGCAGCGGTACTCTATCCTATTTATGCCTTTGCGGTATATGGCTTTAAAAAAATGCCGTGGACAAAAGAAAAGGTGTTAATGTTGTGTTTCATTGTGATGCAAACATTAACTGTGAGCATGACCAGTGAAAACTGGGATGGACGTTTTCTGATTTTGATACTTCCCTTTGTTTTTATTTATGCGGCTCTGGGAATGGTGACGGCATGGAACAATTACCAGTTAAAAAATAATGATTCTTTTAGCCGGCAAAAATAAATCCTCTTTTCTCCCCCGCCTCTTTCACAAAAGCCAAAGCTTCTTCCCACTCGTTGCGAATCACACCATCTAAAATAGCATCACGCAATTCGTTTTTTATTTCGCCTACTTCTTTAGAAGGTTTCAGATTAAATAAACGCATGATGTCTTCACCTGTTATTACAGGTTGAAAATTGCGAATAGAATCTTTCTCCTCTACTTCGATCACTTTACGTTCTACCTGATCAAAGTTTTCCAGAAAGCGTTTTACCTTTTGATTGTTTTTTGAAGTGATATCCGCGCGGCACAAAGCCATCAAGTCTTCGAAATGTTCTCCCGCTTCAAACAACAAACGACGCACCGCAGAATCGGTGACATGGTCTTTTACTAATGCAATCGGTCTCAAATGCAGTCGAACCAGCTTCGCTACCATTTCCATTTTTTCATTAAGTGGTAATTTCAAGCGGCGGAAAATACCGGGAACCATGCGACCGCCTTTGTCTTCGTGGCCGTGAAATGTCCAGCCGTGACCGGGTTCAAAACGTTTCGTAGCTGGCTTGGCAATGTCATGCAAGATGGCAGCCCAACGCAACCACAAATCATCAGAATGTTCTGCTACGTTGTCTAAGACTTGCAGCGTATGGTAAAAATTATCTTTGTGCGATTTATTATCCAATGTTTCTACTCCTTGCAAGGCAACAAGCTCTGGGAAAATCAATTGCAGCAAGCCAGCCTGGTACAATAGTTTAAATCCGTAAGAAGGCTTCGGCGATAGCACGATTTTATTGAGTTCGTCTGAAATGCGTTCCATCGAAACAATTTTCAAACGGTCTTTATTTCTAAGCAGTGCGTCAAAGGTATCTGGTTCGATGTCAAAGCCCAGTTGACTGGCGAATCGCACCGCACGCATCATGCGCAACGGATCATCAGAAAAAGTAATGTCCGGATCGAGTGGTGTACGGATGATCTTTCGTTTGATATCCTGTTGACCACTGAACGGATCTGATAATACACCATAGTTGGACGGATTAAGTCCGATGCCCATGGCATTGATGGTAAAATCACGACGATTTTGATCGTCTTCGATGCTGCCGTCTTCCACAATTGGTTTTCTGGATTCGGAACGGTACGATTCTTTACGGGCGCCGACAAACTCGACTTCCAATCCTTGCGTATTGAACATCGCTGTTCCAAAACTTTTAAAAACATGCACCTGCGGTTTATCGGGCAATGAAGCCGCGACCTCCTCCGCCAGACCAATCCCACTTCCCAGGCAAACGACATCTATATCTTTAGAAGGTCTCTTCATGATTAAATCCCGCACATAGCCCCCAATAACAAAAGCCTGCACGTCAAGCTTGTCAGCGGCTTGCTGGATGATACCAAAAACAGGAACTTCTTTAAGTTTTCCTTCCAAATTCATGAGACAAAGATAGGATAAGATTGAGGAAGGAGGAAGGTTGTGTTTAAGAAATGTTGATTTATTAAGAAGGGAGAGTTGATTATGATTCTAATACCGGTTATAAATAGGCTTGAGTGTAAAAGTATAAAGAGGGCGTTCCCTTCGGGCCGGGCTTTCGCCACTCGCTTTCCCGCTGAAAAAGCGGGAAGAGCTCAAACAATGGCTCAATCCCTAACGCAGCTGAAAAACTTGCGTTAGGGATCGAGCGGAAAGCCCGAAGTGTGTGAGCTTTTTTGTGGATGGGCGGACTTGAAGCGAAAGCCCGGCCCCGCCAAATGCAGTCTGTTAGCGCTCAAAACATTCTTTGGCGGGGAAACGCCCAATACTAGCTATCGTTTATAAAACACCTTCTTATTAGAAATTAAAACATTCATTACAAATCCGCAAAAAAAGTCTTCCTATCCAATATTATTCTATCCTATTCGTCCCTATCCTATTCTCCACCTTTACTTTACCACAATCCAATCCCTCGTCTATAAATCAAACTCAAATTTCTTCTATAAGTCATTGGAAAGCTCTACCTTTGTTTCCCGTAATCAATAATTTATAATGACTTCTTCAACCAAATACATCTTTGTTACGGGCGGGGTAACTTCATCCCTCGGAAAAGGCATCATCGCTGCTTCGTTAGGAAAACTCTTGCAGGCGCGCGGCTTTAATGTTACCATCCAAAAATTCGATCCTTATTTGAACATAGATCCGGGTACGCTCAATCCCTATGAGCACGGTGAATGTTATGTAACGGACGATGGAGCAGAAACCGATCTGGATCTTGGCCACTACGAGCGTTTCCTCAACATCACCACCTCGCAAAGTAATAATATTACTACCGGCAGAATTTACAACAACGTCATTACCAAAGAACGCGAAGGCGCTTTTTTAGGTAAAACCGTTCAGGTCGTGCCTCACATTACCGATGAGATCAAACGTAATGTAGAATTACTGGGAGTAGAAGGGCATTACGATTTCGTGATTACAGAAATCGGTGGTTGTGTGGGTGATATTGAATCTCTTCCCTTTTTAGAAGCCGTTCGTCAGTTTCGTTGGGAAAAAGGTCCTAATGAAACGTTAGTCATCCACTTGACATTGATTCCATTCTTAGCAGCAGCGAAAGAACTGAAAACAAAACCGACTCAACATTCCGTTAAGCAATTATCAGAAGCCGGTATTCAACCGGATATATTGGTGTGCAGAACAGAACATCCGTTACCTGCTGACATCAGAAAAAAAATAGCGCTGTTTTGTAATGTCAACATCAACTCGGTCATCGAAGCCATGGATGCGGAAACCATCTATGATGTGCCTTTGCTGATGCGTAAAGAAAAACTGGATGAACGCGTGCTTTCGAAATTGAAATTGACAGGCGTAAAAGCCGATCCGGATTTGGATACATGGAAAGACTTTTTAGGTAAACTGAAAAATCCAACCTCTGAAATCAATATTGGTCTGGTGGGTAAATACGCTCAATTGCCAGACGCTTATAAATCCATCACAGAAGCCTTTATTCACGCGGGTACGGTCAATGAAACCAAAGTAAAAGTGCGTTGGATTCAGTCGGATGATTTATCCGCTGAGAATATGGAATTTCACATGAGCCAACTGGATGGCATCTTAGTGGCGCCAGGCTTTGGTTCGAGAGGAATAGAAGGGAAAGTAGCTGCCGTAAAACACGCCAGAGAAAACAACATTCCATTCTTTGGAATTTGTCTGGGGATGCAAATTGCCGTAGTTGAATTTGCGCGCAACGTCATGGGCCATAAAGAAGCCAACTCCACCGAGATGAATGCAGATACCGAATACCCGGTGATCGCCTTGATGGAATCACAAAAAAATGTAACAAAGAAAGGTGGTACCATGCGTTTGGGTTCTTATACCTGTGAATTGCTCAAAGGATCTAAAGCCTATACAGCCTATGGTAAAACGAAAATCCATGAGCGTCACCGTCACCGTTACGAGTTCAATAACAAATACCTGAAAGCTTACGAGAAGGCAGGTATGATTGCTACAGGTATTAACCCTGACGGCAACCTGGTGGAAATAGTCGAATTGAAAGATCATCCTTTCTTTGTCGGTGCACAATTTCACCCGGAATTAAAAAGCACGGTCTTAAATCCGCATCCGCTTTTTGTCAAATTTATTAAATCAGCTTTAGAATACTCTAAAAACAAGTAATAACCATGTTAGATAGAAATCAAACCATTGGGCTTGTATTGTTTGCCGCACTTACAATTGCTTATTTCTTTTTTATGAGCAATCAAGCACCGGAACAACCCGTGGCTCAAAGCGCAACGACGACGAGCGTTGTGAAACAAGACAGCATTACCACCACTACTCCTACGAAACTTGTAGTTGCTCCAACAGGCGCTATAGGCACACAAGGAGAAAACAAAGAGGTCGTATTGGAAAACGAAGAATTAAAAATCACTTTCCAAACGCAAGGTGCCTTGATCAAAGATGTATTGGTAAAAAAATACCTGACCTTTGATAAAAAACCGTTGCACCTGATCAATCCTGGCAACAACTTCTTTGCGTTGAACGGATTGAACCGCAACAATACACCGATTGATTTGTATGCTTTATTTTACGAATCAACTGTCACAAAGAACGCTGTTACCTTTACTGTAGCAGATTCTAGCGGCAACAAACTGACTCATACGTACACTTTACCAGACAAAGGCTTTGCGCTTTCTTATGAAATAGGAGGATCAGCTTTGAAGACCTGGCTGAACATTGCAGCTCCCTTAGAGTTGGTATGGAACAACAGTGTGGACAAAATAGAATACGATGCAGAATTGAGCCGTGCAAAAACTACGGTCAACTACTATACACCGGAAGAAGGCTTTGATCAATTGGACGAAACAACCAAAGACAAAGTAACGGAAGTAGTAGAAAGACCAATCAAATGGGTTTCTTTAAAACAGAAGTTTTTCAACGTCGGTATCATCGCGAAAAACGATTTCCAAAAAGCAGAGTTGAGCAATGTGCCAACGGAAGCAACCGGGAAAATCAAAAACCTTTCTGCTAAGATGACCATTTCGGCCACGTCGATTCAGAAAGATACGTTAGCGTTTAAATTCTTCTTCGGTCCAAACCATTACCAGATTTGCAAAGCGGTAGGTGACGATTACGAGAAAAATGTTTACCTGGGTTGGCCGGTCATTAATGGCATCAACCGATTTGTGGTGGTACCGGTGTTCAACTTCCTGGAAGGTAAGATTGCCAATTATGGTGTCATCATCATCATCCTTGTGTTGTTGATCAAATTGCTATTGTTGCCGCTTTCTTATAAGTCTTACGTTTCCATGGCGAAAATGAAAGTCATGAAGCCGGAGTTGGACGAAATCAAAGCAGAACATGGTGACGATGCACAAAAAGTGCAAGCGGCGCAAATGAAGTTGTACCAGCAGGTAGGTATCAATCCCTTGAGCGGTTGCATACCGGTCTTGCTGCAAATGCCAATATTGGTGGCAATGTTTAACTTCTTTCCGAATTCGTTTGAACTCAGACAACAAGCCTTCCTGTGGGCACCGGATTTGTCTACGTATGATTACCCTATTCTATTGCCGTTTACCGTGCCCTTTGGTTACGGAAGCCACGTCAGCATGTTCACCATCCTGATGACCATATCTACTCTGGCTTATACTTATATCAACAACCAGGTCAGCACAGCAGCTACCGGTCCGATGAAAATCCTTTCCTATGCCATGCCTGTGATTTTCATGTTTGTATTGAACTCCTTCCCTGCCGGTTTGAGCTTCTATTATTTCATGTCTAACATTGTGACCATCGGTCAGCAATTGATTATCAGACGTTTTGTAGATGAAACCAGCTTGAAAGCGAAATTGGATGAAAATCGTGTCAAGATTGCTTCGGGCCAGGGTGGCAAAAAATCCAAATGGATGCAGAAAGTGGAAGATGCCATGAAAGCACAGGAGGAGATAAAGAAGAATAAGAAAAAATAGTGGTTAGTCCTTAGAGATTAGTCGTTAGTAAATAAGAAAAGCTGCCGATGGCAG
>JACMQM010000112.1 GCA_014376985.1 Cytophagaceae bacterium
AATCCAACCAGGAACAAGATCCCTTTGATAAATTCCGCCCGAGAAAGACTGTCTTTCTTTTCTATAAAATTATCAACGATTTTACCCGTGATGTGCGGATCGAGCAAGGAAAAAATCTGACTGGTAGAAGCCAGAAGTAAAGCTATGGCAATTAGACCTTTGTAGTTTTTTAAATAATTAAGCAATAGTTTCATTTAGACTATAGTAGTGGAAAAGATACTAACACACAAAAACGCAATGTTGTTCCAGTTCCAAGTTAAAGTTTGTTATTGAATTTGGGACTTCAAAGGGACTATTTTACAATCGATTTACGATGGCGGGATTCGGAACTACTATTTATTACCTCAGAAGTGCGATCTTATGATTCACGTTTACGCTATTTGAAGAAAACCCGTTTAAAAAAGATAGCCAACAACAGAGCGAAAGGGTGAAAAATAACAAAAAGAAATACCATCGCGCTTTCTTCTGACCCTTCCAGCTTAAACGCATTGATCAGCATCTTTGCAATCGCAGCCATGGCGACTAAGTACAATAAGGAAACGCTTATTGAAATGAAAAAACAGGGCCATGCATCAACAGCAAAAAAGACAAGGCAGCATTAGTCACTATAAAAAAATACATCAATCCACAGATCACCCCATAGTTTATATGCACTCTTGGGCTTTATAATAAAGACAAGTGTAATAGTCAAAAGGACAAATAGTATGGCCTGGTAGACGGGTTTCTGAATCAGTTGAAAAATGTGCATTGCGGTTGTTCTATTTAATGTACTTATTTGCTTTTTAATTTCATAAATAGGATAAGTCCGACTATCATGAATAATGCAGCAATTCCAAAAACAGCACCGTGATCATACGTATAGATAATGGCCGCTCCTACAGGAACAATGACATGGTATAGAGCTTGCAAACTTTGATTGGTTCCCTGAAGCTGACCTTGACTGCTTTCATCCACAGACAAAGAAAGTCGTGCATTGTAGGAAGGATCAAACAAACCCTCTCCTAGTACTATGGAGGCTACAGCAGCGATAACAAGAACAACAGACGGGATATAAGCACTTAGAAATAAAAAACTAAGTCCCAGAAAAAGACCGAACAGACCAATCATGCCCACCGTTCGTTCAGTCCAGATCTTAAGCAATTGCGGCAATACGATGACCCTTGACAGGATATCACAAACACCTACCAGCACGAATATACCACCGATAAACGATGGCCCCCATAGGAAAACATCTTTCAAAAAGATGCTCGCATTGAATTGCCATATGTTCAATCCAATGTAAAAGAAGGCACCCATGATCAGCAATGCTCGGGCCTCTTTCATAGAAAACACCTCTTTGAACTGAGAGAAGGTATTGAAATTTTTCAACGTGAGGTACGGGGTACGTTTTTCTATCGGAAATGATTCCGGCAGAAGCTGCGCAATCAAGAGCATGCAGGCAACAGTGATTACTGCTGTGATAAAGAAAGGCAAGGTAATAGAAATAGATCCCAGTACTCCGCCAATGCTCGGTCCAATCATAAACCCGAGACCAATGGCACCGCCGAGGTATCCAAACCATTTGCCTCTTTCATGAGGTTCTGTGCTGTCTGTGACATAGGCAAAGAGTGCACTTTGATTTCCTGCTGTCAATCCATCAATGATTCTGCCGAGGAAAAGTACCCAAAGTGCTCCGCCAATACCAAGCAATATATATCCTGTCGCTGAACCTAGCAGACTGATGATTAAAATCGGCTTACGTCCATAGCGGTCACTCAGCGCTCCAAAGACGGGTGCAGCAAAGAAGGTACAGACAGCAAACACCGATACGAGTGCACTCATCACCAAGGCGATGTCTGTAGCGGGAACATATTTTTCTAATAGAAAGGGAAAGAGCGGTAATACGATCGTCATTCCAATCGCATTCAATACGGTAATACCAATGATGATCCAGAGGTTTCTTTTTTTATTAGAGACTTGCATGTGTTTATGAATGGTAAAAAGAATTCCTTTTTTGGTGAGGGAATTCTAACCATCTCTAAAAGTTATACATTAGTTGGAAGCTTCACAATGTTTTTAGACTTAACTCAAAAATAAAAGGCGATACTTTAATAAATATCAGGCTCGTTAATAAGAAAAATCAACCCATTGATTCCATCCATTAATATCCCTTTTATAAAAAAAACAATTTCCAACGTGTGATTACTAAGAAGCGTAACCGTATGGATAAAACTGAGCGTGTTTTTTCTATTTAAACCGCATTGATTAGCTCCTACCATCATCAACTTTTACTCTCCCTCTTGTTCATACAAAATGGCAGGCACCGCCTATAAAAGGTTCGAATGGCGTCTTTGCATTGTATATCTTACAACTTATTTCCACACGCTTTTTTATTGAATTGACTTGTTCGGAAAGCAAAATCTTCCTAACCGTATGAACAAAGTCAGACCTGATTTGTTTAATAAAATGAATTTAGTTGATTAAAAACCGCATTCCTGCTATTTACTACCAATGAAGCAGGATAAAAAAAAAGACTCGCTACGAGAAACATTACAAGAAATACCATTTTAAAAACGATAAAATTATGAGTACCTATTTATTTGCCGGTGCATCCAGTGCTATAGCCCTACAAACCTGTCAAATTTTGCAAGCGAAAGGACATAAAGTAATCGGTATTTCCACAAAAGAAATCATTGAACCATATGATAAAATTTATACGGTAAAAAATTATCTGCAAGGATCATATCCTGTGCTGAATGAAACTATAGATGGATTAGTTTATTTCCCTGGCACAATCAATTTAAAACCTTTTCATCGACTGTCGATCGAGGAATTTAAACATGATTATGAAATCAATGCGCTTGGAGCTGTTTGTTTCCTGCAGTTTTATTTAACGGCACTAAAAGAAAGTCTACACCCCAGCATTGTCCTCTTCAGCTCGGTAGCGGCGCAACAAGGAATGCTGTTTCATTCTTCCATCACCATGGCAAAAGCAGCAGTAGAAGGTTTAACAAGATCCTTAGCCGCCGATTTAGCGCCAAAGATCAGGGTCAACTGCATTGCTCCCTCTCTCACAGACACACCATTATCAGAACGCTTAATCAACACGCAAGAAAAAATAGATAATTTAAAAAAAAGAAATCCTCTTCAAAAAATTGGTTCGACAACAGATCTGGCAAATGCTGTCATTTTTCTATTATCAGAAGATGCCGGTTGGATCACAGGGCAGGTGCTGGCTGTTGATGGCGGCATGGGAAGCTTAAAATTATAATATGCCACATGTAAACTATTCACTGAATGACATATTAGCATTTGATACCAGATTCAGAACTACCTTTATCAATTCTATCGGAGGCTTTAAAACGCCTATCCTTATTGGAACTACAAATAAAAAAGGTATTTCTAACCTGGCCATTTTTAATTCCTTGATTCCTTTGGGTGCTATGCCTCCTTTAATAGGTTTTATCGTAAGACCAGATTCAGTAGAGAGACATACGCTTCAAAATATATTGGAAACCCATGCCTTCACCGTCAATCATGTAAAGGAAGAATT
>JACMQM010000113.1 GCA_014376985.1 Cytophagaceae bacterium
AACAACAGGCAGGTGCAGGCTGCTTACTATTATGAGCAGACTATTTTGAATGCTTATATTGAAGTGGCTAATCAACAATCTAACATCAGTAACCTGGAAAAAAGTTACCAGTTACAAACACAACAAGTACAAGCCTTGACCAGATCCATTGATATCTCTACTGGTCTTTTCAAATCTGCCCGTGCAGATTATATGGAAGTTCTGTTAGTTCAACGTGATGCCTTACAAGCAAAGTTTGAATTGATTGATACGAAAAAAATGCAACTGAATGCGAGAATTAATATCTATCAAGCCTTAGGTGGTGGCTGGAGATAGTAATATTCGTTAGTGGTTAGACGTTAGTCATTAGAATAAAAAGGGAGCGCTTGTTTATTACAAGAGCTCCCTTTTTATGTGTGGATACTAAGGACTAACGTCTATATCGTTTTCGCAATCACATACCAAATCATCAGCGTCAAAGCTGATAAGGGTATTCCAAAGCCGATCATCATGCTACTGAGTCTTGGCTTTAATCCGTGTGCGGCGGAGACGATGGTGGCTGTGATCATGGAGGGCATGGCTGCTTCCATTAAACAGACTTCTACTACTTTTCCTTTTCCTCCGAAGGCGATGACATAAATGAGGTAAATCAAAACAGGAGTAAGAATCAGTTTATACAATAAACCCAATCCTAGAAATTCCCAATGTTGACTCTTGCGTTCAAATTTTAATTGTAAGCCGACAGAAACTAATGCCAAAGGAGTAACAATGGCACCCAGTTTTTCGAATACAAATTTTAGGTTGCCTTCGAATTGCAAACCGAAAGGAATCATAAGCACTGCAAGGAGGAAAGCAATGAAAGGAGGGAAGAGTACTATTTTTTTGATCATGTCTCCCACATTAGAATTAGCACCTCTGGAATAGTACGCTGCGGTGGCGATACCGAATGTTGTCAACACAAGAAAAGATCCTGTTTGATCCAGAATCACGGCTGTTTTTAATCCTTCTTTTCCATACAACGTTTCGATGACAGGAAAGCCAATGAAAGAAGTATTGCCTAAGCCTGCGGTGATGATGAGACAGCCGGTTAAACTTTTAGACCAGCCAAAGTATTTACTTAAAGCACGGAAGAAAATAAAAGAACCGGCAAATGTAATCCAAGCTACACCGATAGGAAACAGCAAAGAAGCATTTACTTCAATACCGGGTATGTAATAGAAGGCAATGGCCGGTAAACAAATGTAGATGATGAACTGGTTTAATGTCAAATGAGCATTAGCTGGAAATGCTTTGGTCCACTGAAGCGCTAAACCAATGAGGAGGCAAAGAAAGAGCAGGATGAATTGATCCACAATGTTAGAGATGTGAAATAAGAGATGTGAAATGAGAGATGAGAAAAGAGAATTTCATCTCTATTTAATGGCTCCGAAAGCCGCAAAGCAACTGTTCTTGTGTAGTATTTCGACTTCTTTGAATCCTACTTTTTTCAATAGATCCAATTGGAAATTAAGCGATCGTGGTGAATCTTCTTTTTCAATATAGTCCAATACTTTTTGTTTGTATACCGCACCGTCTAAACTTTCCAGGTAGTCGCCATATTTTTTCCAAATGTAATCATTGATGAGCAAGTTATGTTGAACAATCAAATCAGAAATCCAAAAGCTGCCACCGGGTTTTAGTGCCTTGTACAATTTGCTAAATACAAATTCCCAATCCGAATCTTCTCTTAAATGGTGCAGCACGGCACCGGCCAAGATGATGTCGTAGTTTTCGTTTGATAAGTTGATGTCGCGAATGTCACTTTGTACTACAATAACTTCTCCGTCCGTTTCATGGGCGATGCGCTCAAACGCTTTGTCCAGCATGGGTTTGCTGAGGTCGATCAACGTACAGTTGAGGTGAGGGAGTTTAGTAAGCATTTTTAGCGTGTAATTTCCTGCACCACATCCGATGTCTAATAATTGAGTTGCAGATGGATTGATTCGTTTGGCGGATTCTGTAATTAGTTCTAACGATAGCGTGGCATCTAAGGTCGAGACTTGTCCTGTTTCTAATTTGGAAAAACGTTCGACGTCATGGTCGAAGCGTTCACGAATTTCTTCTGTTGTGGATTTGTGTAAGTAGTGATTGCTCATAACATTCTGTCTTGCCACTAAATCCCCTAAAGGGAACTTTCCAGCAAAAGGCTTTTCGTGTAACTATTTGTGTTTTTATTTTTGAAATCGCTATTCATTAAGTAGCAAACTAAAGTCCTCTTTAGGGGATTTACGGGCAAGACAGTTTATAGAAGAAGCTTCTCAATTTCTTTCCAGTTATTTACTCTCGTATGGTTCCCCGCATCCGCCAGTTGATTATGCGGTTGAGAAAACAATAGGGTTTGTCCGGTGAAGTAATCCAGGTTTTTAAAATGATCGTCGATCATGATGTCTGCCTGTACGATGGTCTTGCTGCCGCAGAACACCATTTGTTTCCAGCTGATGAAAGGGAAGTGTTCTCCCAGCCAAGCTTGTTTCTCGGATAGACTTTTTGGAAATTCTGTAGCGGAAGAAACGATGAATACTTCGTATTGTTGGTTGAGTTGTTTCAGAATGTTTTGACTGTCTTTCATTACAGGAGCAGTGCGAAAGAAATCATCGGATAGCACGTGCTGTCTGCCGTTTTGAAAGGCTTCTAGTTCCATGACTCCTGTGACGCTTTCTAGTGTTTTGCGCAGGCCTGTTGCTTGTTCGTCCAGTCTGAAAAACTGTTCGTATACATCGGCCAGCACACCGTCCATGTCTACCGCTATTCTCTTCATACAATTTACAAGTAAGTATTGCTATGTGTGTGTGGATGAATATCTACACGAAAATTTTATTTTTTCAATGTTTTGTTATGGGCTTCCTGTAGGACCAGTCTGGCTTGAAGTTTTACTTCCAATTGATCCATTACAATTCTCGCTAGTTGAAGAAGCATCGACAACTCTTTCGTATTCATACTTCTTGGTTCTTTATCAATGATGCAGAAGGTTCCTAAATTGTATCCTTTTTTTGATTTTAACGGTGCCGCTGCATAAAATTGCAGACCCATTACTCCCGCAACTAATGGATTGGCAAGTGTACGAGGATCTAGTCTTGCATCTTCTACTATATAGATATCATCAGTCATGATCGCAGAACTGCATAAGCCTGGTTCTCTTGGGATTTCTTCAACATCGAGGCCAAAGGAAGATTTAAACCAGATTCGATCGGTATCGACTAGTGTAATGATGGCAATTGGAACGTTGAAAATTTTAGCTGCTAAGGAAGTAATTTCTTCAAAGTGGCCGTCTGCTGGCGTATCTAGAATTTGGTAATGGTATAAATTTTCTAATCGATTTGCTTCTACTAGATTTTCCATAGCTCGGATATTATTAGTTGAATGACATAATTGTTAAAAACTGTACGTATACATCGGCCAGCATACCGTCCATGTTTACCTTTATTCTTTTTATTAGTTGTCAGTGATCAGAATTTATTTCATTCAGTAGGAAGTAATTAACTGTGCAGTTACTGACAACTGACCACTATAAATAAAAAAGGCCCTTTAAGGGCCTTTTTTATTTATTATAACTGAGCTTTGATTTTATCGGCTAAGGCTGTTTTCGGTACAGCACCTATTTGTTTGTCAACAATCTCTCCGTTTTTGAAGACCAACAACGTTGGGATACTTCTAATGCCGAAGCGGGCAGAGATAGCAGGATTATCGTCTACGTTTATTTTACCTATGACAGCTTTACCTTCAAATTCTCCAGCAAGTTCTTCCACTACAGGGCCTATCATTTTACAAGGACCGCACCATTCAGCCCAAAAGTCTACCAGTACTGGTTGTCCTGTTTTGATGATTTCATCAAAATTAGCATCGGTGATTTCTATCGCTTTACCCATGTTTTTAACTTAGTTTAATCTT
>JACMQM010000114.1 GCA_014376985.1 Cytophagaceae bacterium
ACCGAAGGATATCAATAAAGAGATCGGGCATTTCAATGTGTTCAACATTCAGGACATGTTGATAAAAGTGAAGAAGACAGGTGAGATGCCTTATAACAGGCGTGCTTATTATAAGATCAGTTTGATCAGAGGAAGGAATAAAGCTGAATATGCTGATAAGGTAATCGATATTGAAAAGAATGGTTTACTATTCGCAACCCCTAAGATCCCTTACCACTACTTGCCTCAGGACGAACAGCAGTCCGGGTCCTTTTGCATCTTTACGGAGGATTTTTTATCCAAGAATAAAAGCGGTGTTTTATTGGAAGAACTTCCGCTCTTCAAACCAGGAGGTTATCCTATCTTTCAGCTTTCAAACGAAGAGGCGGATGAAATAGCCTTGATCTTTAAAAAGATGTTCAATGAAATTGAATCAGATTATGTTTTCAAGTATGACCTGTTGCGCAATTATGTTTTGGAATTGATTCATCAGGGTCAGAAACTGCAACCTGCTTCTGCGCTGCATTCCACGCACAACGCTTCTGCCCGTGTATCGGCTTTGTTTATAGAATTACTCGAACGTCAGTTTCCGATCGAATCAACACAACAGAAGCTGAACCTGCGCACCGCAAAAGATTATGCGGACCGCTTGTCTGTGCATGTCAATCACCTGAATAAAGTATTGAAAGAACATACCGGTAAAACGACTACAGAACTGATCAGTGGAAGAGTGGTGCGGGAAGCCAAGATTTTATTGAAGCAAACAGACTGGAACATTTCAGAAATTGCCTACAGTTTAGGATTCGAGCAATTGGCTCATTTTTCTAATTTTTTCAAAAAACAGACGCAATTGGCTCCTAATGAACTAAGAACCCGTATTTGAATTTCGCAACCATTGGATTGATCTTCGCAAACGACGTATTGGTGTTTTGTTTTAGGTTTGTTTCATCATTAAAACAAAGACAAAGATGAACACACCATCCAAAATTGCATTAGTAACCGGCGGCAGCCGTGGGCTAGGAAAGAATATGGCCCTTCACTTGGCACAAAAAGGAATCGATGTCATCCTCACTTATAACAGCAAGAAAGCCGAAGCATTGGCTGTTGTCAGTGACATACAAAAGACTGGTCGTAAAGCAGCCGCTTTGCAACTCAATACGGGAGAGGTCAAGAGCTTCGATGCTTTTTTTGAAGAAATCCAAAAAGTATTGAAGACTACGTTTGATACTGAGCGTTTTGATTTTCTAATCAACAATGCAGGTATTGGTATTTATAACTCTTTTGCCGAAACAACGGAAGAGCAATTTGATACCCTGATGAATATTCATTTTAAAGGTGTGTTTTTCATTACCCAGAAAGCATTGCCTTTTATCAATGATGGTGGTGGTATTGTGAATCTTTCCACAGGCTTGGCGCGCTTCAGTATGCCTGGATATGCAGCCTATGCCTCTATGAAAGGTGCCATGGAAACATTGACCAAATACCAGGCAAAAGAATTGGGTGCTCGTGGAATAGCTGTAAACATTGTAGCTCCGGGAGCCATTGAAACAGATTTTGGTGGCGGTAGAGTGAGAGACGATGCAGAACTCAATCAACACGTAGCTGGTCTTACCGCCTTGGGACGTGTAGGATTGCCGGATGATATTGGCGGTGTGGTTGCGTTCTTATGTACCGAAGATGCCAAGTGGATCAATGCACAACGCATTGAAGTTTCAGGGGGAATGAATTTGTAGTATAGGTGAAAAGTGAACGGTGAACAGTGAGTAGGATATTTCGCTCACAGTTCACTAATCACTCTTAACTCTTTCTTATGTATTAACTAAATGCTCGCCACAGCTTTTGTCCCCGCAGGGTCTCTCGAAGAGGACCCTGCAGGAACTAAAAGTAAGTAGAACATTTCGCTTACTGTTCACCGTTCACTACTTACTCTTCACTCTCTTCCTTATTTATTAACTTAATGCTCTACTTATGATATTTAAAATTATCAGTTCCGCTCTTATTTTATTCACTGTATTCATGGGAGTGAAACACGGTTGGTCAGCCTTGAATCCTACACCTGAAAACATGATCATGATGCAGGGATTGAAGATCAGTAAAACATTGATTCAACTCATCGGTGTACTGACTTTGCTTGGCGTGCTGTTGATTTTATTTCCTCCTGCTTTTTTCTGGGGTAATGTTCTCAATGCCAGTCTGATTGTATTGATGATGGGCTTATTTATCCGATGCGATAATTGGAAAGGGGTATGGATTGAAATTCCTTTTTTAGTTATACCCCTTTTATTGATTTACCTGAAACATCCTTTTGCTAAATAAATGCTGGTCGCTAAGATAAATTTTTGTAAGTGCGTTTACTGATATCCTGTAGAATCACATGGAAGTATGATTGTAACTCATTACGATAGTGTTGTATTTGTATTGTTAAATCTATTTTATACCTTATTTCAATCCTACGCTTTGATCTGTTTTTAAGATAAATCTAATGTGGAACAGGATTAAATTAGTATTAAATGGTTTGACTATCACTACTTAGCATGATTGTTTTAATGATGAAATAACGCTGTAGTAATTTTGGGATGACTTTCATAAGTGATGTTTGAAGAAAAAACGAACAGCTATGAAAGTAAAAAATCTATTGGTAATTGCAACAGGACTATTAATGTTTGTCTCTTGCAAAAAAACAGACGATCCATCATCTGGGCCTGCTTACAAAACGTTAAATGGCAAAGCGCCATTGGTGATTGGACATAGAGGTTATCCGGGCTTAAGGCCTGATCATACCATGGAAGGGTATACATTAGCTATTGAAGCAGGTGCTGATTTTATTGAGCCCGATTTAGTACTAACAAAAGATAGTGTTTTGATTTGCAGACATGAGCCTATGATGTCTGGCACTACTAATGTAGCAGACATCCCTGCTTTTGCATCCAGAAAAAGAACAGTGAATGTAGATGGTGACGATTACGAAGATTGGTTTGCTTTTGATTTTACATTAGCAGAAATAAAAACACTTTATGCGAAACAACCATTAGCAGATCGTCCTCAAACGTACAATAACATGTATAGAATCCCAACGTTTCAGGAAGTGATCAATTTGGTGCGCACAAAATCCATTGAGACAGGAAGAACCGTAGGAATTTATCCTGAAACCAAGCACCCTACATTACATGAATCGTTGAACCTTCATATTACTGATAAATTATTGACAACTCTTACAGCAGCAGGCTGGAATAACAAGGATGCTCCTGTTTATGTACAATCGTTCGAAGTTTCAAACTTGCAATACCTGCGTTCTAAATCCACAGTGAAGATTGTTCAATTATACGATGCCTATGATGTGGACAAAAATGGGCATATGGTCATGACAGCTCCCAATGGTCAACCGTATGACTTTGTAGTAAGCCATGATTCAAGAACCTACAACGATTTGGCTACTGATGCAGGTCTTGAATTCGTAAAGAGTTATGCTGATGGCATCGGACCTTGGAAACCTTTTATTGTTCCGTATACCTTTACTGATGCAAATAATGACGGCAATGCAGATGATATCAATTCAGACGGATTAGTTAACAGTGCTGATTTTACGAAACTTCCACCTACTGATTTAATCGAGAGAGCACATAGGAAAGGATTGGTAGTTCATGCCTACACCTTTAGAGATGAGGCAAAAAGGTTGTTGAAGGAGTATAATGGAGATCCCAAAGCGGAGTATAAAGATGTATATGATTTAGGCATCGATGGCGTTTTTTCTGATTTTACCAGTACCGCTGTATCTGCCAAATAATTTCATTAGTGTTCATACATATTTTTTAGGCACAGGCATTTTGTCTGTGCCTTTTTATTGTCTTTATGATGAGCTTGTTTATCCGATCCGATAATTTGAAAAATGTATTAATTTAAATTCCTTTTTTATTGATTTCTCTTGCGATGATCTGGATTAAACATTCTTTGACAAAAATGATTTAGGTCAATGGATGCAAGCACCAAATTGATTTTATTGCAGTTGGAAAGTAATAACATCAATTATGGAATTAGGCATCAGCACATTTGGAGAAATTACACCAGATAATAAGTCTGGTAAAGCGGTGAATGCTCACCGTCGTGCACAGCAGTTATTGGAAGAAGCCAAACTGGCGGATCAAATTGGATTAGATGTGTATGCTTTAGGCGAACATCATCGTCCGGATTATTTAATTTCTGCACCGGAAATGATGCTGGCAGGTGTAGCGGCTGTTACCAAAAACATTCGTTTGACCAGCGCTGTTACTGTATTGAGTTCTGCAGATCCTGTGCGCACGTTTCAAAATTTCGCTACACTTGATTTGCTTTCTAACGGTCGCGCGGAAATCATAGCCGGTCGTGGTTCTTTTATTGAATCTTTCCCTTTGTTTGGATATGATCTTCAGCATTACGATGAATTGTTTAACGAACATTTGGAATTACTGATGAAGATCAATGCCAACGAGAAAGTATCTTCCAAAGGAAAACACCGTGCATCAATCAACAACCTTGGCGTGTATCCCAGACCTTATCAGGAGAAATTACCGATATGGCTTGCAGTAGGCGGCACACCTGCATCAATGGTACGCGCAGGCTCATTGAACCTTCCTGTTACCGTAGCCATATTAGGTTCTGCGCCTGAAAATTTTGTACCGCTGGTAAAACTATACCGTGACTCTGCAAAGAAAGCCGGACACGACGAAACGAAATTGCAATTGGCGATGAATTGCCACACCCATATTGCCGAAACTTCTCAACAAGCTTCCGATGAATTTTGGCCAACCTATGAAAAACTGATGACAAAGATTGGGAAAGAAAGAGGATGGGGGAGATTGACGCGTGAACAGTTTGAGCACATGCGCGGACCTAAAGGCCCTTTATTGGTGGGTAGTCCAGAAGAAGTGGTGGAGAAGATAATCTATCAACATGGCTTGTTTGGTCACACTAGGTTTTTGGCACAAACCATTGCAGGACCTGATTTATCAGAAGATCAACTCATGCGTTCTATAGAATTGTTTGGAACTAAAGTTGCACGTGCCATCAAAGCCACAATAAAATAAGAAGTAACGCATAAAAAAAAGAGTCAGTACACGCTGTGTGTACTGACTCTTTTTTTTATGCGTTAAAATTATTTTTTTCCACCGAACAAATAAGCAACACCAAAGTTGATAGAGCTTGCTTTTGTAACATCTTTGCTTCTATCAGACTCCTGATTGCTGTTTGCGAAATGAGGCATAGTGTTAGAGAATCCAAGATTATATCCTGCCTGGATCAACAAACCGTTATCAAACTTGTAATCTAATCCGAAGTTTAGTGAAATATTCAATGGATTCATGTAGATATCGGTGCCTGTTGAACTTTCAGGTTGCTTTTTAGGTTTGATGCTTCCTGTGTTGGAATACCCACCACCTTCTACTTTGTAGTGACCTCCCAGAGCTAATCCAAAAGATGGACCTAAGAATACTTCCAGTTTACCAGGACCTGCCTGAAAACCACCTACCAAATTAATAGGCAATTCTACATAGGAAGATTTTGTAGTAAGTGTTGCTCCGCCTCCTAAATCGCTTTTAGCACCTCTTTGCAAATAAAGTAATTCAGGTCTTATAGCGAAATTCTCTGTGATTTGAGCATTTAATACTACACCGACTTGTGGTGTGAGCACTGAGCTAAAAGTTGTTGTAGTTTGTCCTTCAGGTGTTTTTGTTTGTTTAAGAGTTTAAATACCCAATCCTAATTTAGGACCAAAAGAAACTTGTGCAAAAGATGCAGATGAAACTGCTGCAACGAATAAAAGGGATAAGAATGTTTTTTTCATTTGCCTGTTTGTTAATGTTAAAAACTTGTGAATTTATTACATTTTAAATCTTCTTACGAGAATACTTAAATATAGTTACAAATGATTTAAAAAGCAGATGGTCAACCCTATAAAGGTAGTGTAATTTCTTATCATAGATCAAGGTGTCTTATTCGAACAGCTCTTATATTTGTTAGATCATTTATCAAAAAGTCAAATGGAAAGAAAGGATTTTCTCAAAAAAGGATTGTTAGGCACCGGCATCCTGGTGGCCGCTTCCGCTTTAGGTAATGTCGCAAAGGGCGATAATGAAAAGGAGAAAATAATAGAACAAGTAGGATTTAATCACATACCTTATACAAACTCAAAGATCATGGCCAGTACAGTATTACATAAAGCGGACACGCGGGGACATGCTAACCATGGATGGTTAGACAGTCATCATACCTTTAGTTTTGCCAATTACTACAATCCCGAACGCATGAGTTTCGGTGCGTTGCGTGTATTGAACGATGACCGTGTTGATCCAGGGAAAGGCTTTGGCAAACATCCTCACGACAACATGGAAATCATCTCTATCGCTTTGGAAGGTGATTTAGAACATAAAGACAGTATGGGCAATACGGCTATCATCAAAAAAGGTGATGTGCAAGTGATGAGTGCAGGAACTGGCATTTACCATAGCGAATACAATAGAAACGAAGATCAGTTGACTAAGTTTTTACAGATCTGGGTATTCCCTAACAAGAAAAATGTAGAGCCTCGTTACGGTCAGATTTCTTTGAATGTAACAGACAGACATAATAAATTGCAACAAGTGTTATCTCCTAATGCAAACGATGAAGGCGTATGGATTCATCAGGATGCCTGGTTTCACATGGGAGATTTCGACAAAGATTTTGAAGTAGATTATAAAATAAAAAAACAAGGTAACGGTGTCTATGCTTTCATATTAGACGGCGATGTCGAGATCAATGGCAATGTATTGAATACCCGTGATGGCTTAGGCATCTGGGACGTAGATACGTTGCATATGAAAGCCAATTCTCAAGCTTCTATTTTATTGATGGAAGTTCCAATGAAAATTAATTAAGACCATGAGTAAAATTAAAATCGCACATACTTTTCATCCGGTCATAGACCTGATCAAAAACAGATGGAGTCCACGTTCTTTCTTTCAGGAAGAAATAGAACAAAATGATTTAGATACCATCCTGGAAGCGTCTTCTTGGGCGCCGAGTGCAAACAATGAGCAACCCTGGCAATACATCTATGCACATCGTGGTTCGGAAGGTTTTGAAACATTGAAAAAATGTTTAGCTCCCGCTAATGCAGCCTGGGCAAAAGATGCCAGTGTACTCATTGCTTCTATTTCCAGAAAAACATTTTCTTTAACAGATAAAGAGAACAGAACAGCGATGCACGATGTGGGCATGGCAAATGCTAGTTTGATGCTGCAGGCTTTGTCCATGAACATATATGGACACTTGATGGGAGGATTCGATAGAGAAAAACTGACGGCTGATCTTGGCCTGACTACCGATCAAGACCCTGTTTGTATGATTGCTTTAGGCTTTCTGGATGTAGCGGAGAAATTAGAAGAACCGCTATTGAGCAGAGAAACTCAAGCCAGACAAAGAAAGGCATTGGAAGAATTTACTACTCTTTTGTCTTAATGAAAACCAAAATCCTCGTCATTGGACGTCATCTGCAGCTATTGGAGGTATTGTTTCGGCTGATCAATCAAAATCCGCATTGGGAAGGAACGAGCGCCACAACGGATGAAGATGCCATGACGCTGTTTGACCAAAATACTTACGACTTAGTGTTGTTGAGTAGTGGGATAGAGGAAGAATCAGAAAATAAATTGCGTGATTTTCTGATCAAGAAAAATCCTGGTATAATCATCTTGCAACATTATGGTGGTGGAAGTGGATTACTGACGGGAGAGATACTGCAAGCATTGGATACAAAGAAATAGTTTGGGTGTCAGATCGAAAGACCTGCCACTCAAAAGTAATCGTATTCAATATGTGTGGAGTACACCTGCTTTTTTTATCGTATAATGAATCATATAAGAGAGCCACTCCGGTTCTTCTAAAGGATAGAGGTGACCAATTTTTTTATACATCATGAGTTGTGTTTGTGGCGGGAGATTCGGCATCGTTTCTTGTTGAATCATTTCAGGAGTGATGCTAGGATCATCGATGGATGAGATGAGTGCAATCGGTAAGGTCAATTGTTTGGTTTCTGAAGACAAGGGCGTATTCATCCCTTCCAGTATCCACCAGCGCCATACGCGGTTATTGATGATGCTTTGCGTATGAACAGCCAACGCGAATTGCTCATCTGTTAAATTCCCTACTGTAATTTTGCGTACCGTTTCCTTTTCCACTTCTTCGTTAGGATGTTGCAGCATTCTTTCTTTTTCTCTTTCAGGCATACGTTCTACAGTAGGTGGAGAAGGAGCAAGTAAGATCAGTTGTTGAATGTTTTTCTCATGCTGTTCATTTAACGCCACCTGCAACGCTATTTTACCTCCCATGGAATGTCCGATCAAAACATATTCTTTGATACCTAATGTTATTAACTCCTGTTGGATGTAGGAGGAGTAGTAATCAACAGAGGGTTTTTGTGCAATAGGATTGTTGCCAAAGCCCGGTAGCGATAAGGCTACGCAATAATATTCGGGTGATAAAATATCGATGACCCATTTCCAGCTTTGTGCTGCACCTCCGAAGTAATGAATGAAAACCAAAACCGGTTTATCTTTTTGTGCCGATAATAAATGAGGACTATTCTTTTCCATAATTTAAAATGCTGATTCTACTGCACCTCCATCTACTCTGTAATTGCTTCCGTTCACATAGCTGGCTTGTTCTGAAACGAGAAAGGCGATGACTGCTGCCACTTCTTCCGGTTTACCTCTTCTGCCTACTGCAATGTGTGGACGTTCATTTTTAATAAACCATTGTATGGCTTCTTCTTTTGAGCTGCCTCTTTCTTTAGCCAATTGATCCATCATGGCATCCGTCATGGGCGTTTCTATATAAGCGGGAGATACACAATTAAATAATAATCCTTCTTTAGAGTAAGCGCGTGATAAACATTTAGAAAGGTTAATAATCCCCGCTTTACAAGCATTATATGGACTTTCTTCCACATAAGGCTGATACGCATTTTCAGAGGCAATCAATATCACTCGCCCCCAATTCTTTTGTTGCAATTGAGGTATGAAAGCACGGCATATCCTCACCGCACCTAGCAAATCCGTTTGTATCGTTTGCATCCAATCTTCATCGGTCAGTGTGAGGAAATCGCCTGCAGAACCTCTGGCTCCTGCACAATTGATCACAATGTCTGCACCTCCGTATTGCATTGCTACTTCCTCAGCCAGGAGGAGAACGCTGTTATTGTCGTTAATGTTGCAGGTAATAGTATGTATATGGGCTTGAGGTACTTGCTGACGAATTTTTTCTGCAGTTTGTTCCAGTTTATTTTTTTCCATGTCGGAGAGTACAATCGTAACTCCTTCATTCGCCAGCAGCAGGGCAGTATGCATCCCGATACCGGAATCACCGCCTGTGATGACTGCTGTTTTATTTTGGATGTTTAGGTTCATGGTGTTGTAGTTTAAATCCTATGAATAGTTTCAAACAACGTACCAATAAAAATTACAAACAGAAACAGAGTGGAGAAAGAGGAATAACAGAAGCGATTAGTTTTTACTAACAACAACTAACAGCTAGTCTATTCTTCTCCCGCAAACAAACCGAGGATGTCGCTCTCTTTTCCTCGTCTTCTGATGCTACGATATAAAGTAAGTCGCCGTTTAAGCTCCATTTGGCTTTGGGCTGGTAAGGAAAAGAATTTGCTTTGGCAATTTCATTGGCAGCGGAATAAGAGTCGCAAAAAAATACACTAATGGTTATCGGCTGAATGGCTGAAGTAGAAACAAACTGAGGAGCATCTGCAAGGCGATCAGCTAATTTCAAGCTTTTTCAATCGAAGGGAACTTCTTTCAATTCATCTTTTACTTTATTCAGAAAAAATTCCATGCATTTAGCATTGTTATGTTCAACAGTAAGAATGATTTTATTTTTCATGAAAGATCAATTATAGATTCTAAAGTCAACAATTGCAAACGAAAAGAATATTAAACGTTGAGAAAATGTCGCATTAATCACCCTTAATCGTCGCATTTAAATGAATCATTGGATTCGCTTTTTGTATGTTTGTAAAAAGTGACACCCATGGAAAAATTTATAGTAGAAAAGCATATCCTTGCGATGTACCTGACGGCATCATGGGAGCACATTATACTTTACATTCCATCGTTCCTTCTGGTAGTAGATTTTTTTGGTATTTCTTTCCCGGACAGAACAGGAGAAATTATTTATAAAGCCGGAGCGGAACAGCATTCAGAACAGGAAGCTGTTGATTTGGGTTTTGAAACTTATACCATTTGTCAAGGTGTTTACAACAGCGTTATCATTAAAGATTATTTTTAAAAACCATCTTCGATTTCAGAAGTCTTTCAGCAATTGTTGACTTCCCCTGATCTTGATCCTCAAGGGGCCTGTGTTGAAATGTATTTAGGCGAGAGAGATGTGCGTTGCATGGTAAGGATAAAAATACAAACATAAACATAAACAGAGGAAACGCTTTCTCTTTCTGTTACTCTTTCTTATCTTAAATCATGATTAATCGCATCATTCCTTCCTCCGGCGAACAAATTCCCATCTTAGGCATGGGTACTTGGAAAACATTTGATGTCCCGCTATTACCTGATGCAATGAAACCTTTAACAGAAGTGCTTAGCATCATGCATCAGTCCGGAGGAACAGTGATCGATAGCTCGCCGATGTATGGAAACGCAGAAACTACGATCGGCTTACTGACATCTGGTATTCCGACACACCATAATTTTTTTTATGCTACCAAAGTATGGACAACAGGTAAAGAAGATGGTATTCGACAAATGAACGATTCCTTTTCGAGAATGAAAAGAGATACGATAGACCTGATGCAAATCCATAATTTGACCGATTGGAAAACACACATCAAAACACTTAGCGACTGGAAAGCAGAAGGTAAAATTCGTTACATCGGTATTACGCATTATACAGATGCTATGCACGAAGAATTAGAGCATGTGTTTTCTTCAGAAGCCATTGATTTTGTACAGTTCAATTATTCAATCTTCTCCAGACATGCAGAACAGCGTTTACTAAAAGCTGCTGCCGATCAAGGTATAGCAACGATGATCAATCGCCCTTTAGGAGAGGGAAGAGGATTGTCAAAAATAGCACACTTGAAATTACCGCATTGGGCCAAGGAAAACGAGATAGAAAGCTGGAGTCAATTTGTGTTGCTTTATCTCACGTTACATCCTGCGGTTACGGTGATCATTCCAGCGACAGGCAATCCTTTGCATGCCCGTGAAAATTATCATACAAGTAATTCGATGCCTGATTTTGCTTTCAGAAAAAAAATGCTGGATTATATAAATCAGTTATAACGAGAAGGTTCGTTCTCTACGTTCTCTTTGATGGTTTTTTTTAGTATCATTGTTAGTAAATCCTTAGATCAATGATTGACACACAGTTTCAACTTAGAAGCGTTAATGTTACCCGTTACGTCACTCCCTTGAGGGAAGGCGGGTCTATGCCAGCTATTACAGAAGCAGACGATGATTTCTTGTATGTCATTAAATTTCGTGGCGCAGGACAGGGAACAAAAGCATTGATAGCAGAATTGATTGGCGGGGAAATAGCACGAGTACTGGGTTTACGAGTTCCGGAATTAGTATTTGCCAATCTCGACGAAGGATTCGGCAGAGCAGAGCCGGACGAAGAAATTCAAGACCTGATGAAATTCAGTGTGGGACTTAATCTTGGCTTACACTATTTATCCGGTGCCATTACATTTGATCCTACCGTTACAAAAGTGGATGCCCTGCTGGCTTCTCAGATTGTTTGGCTGGATTGTTTGTTGATGAACATTGACCGCACCTGCCGCAATACGAATATGCTGATCTGGCATCAAGAGCTTTGGCTCATTGATCATGGCGCTTCTTTATATTTTCATCATTCCTGGCATAATTGGAAAGAGCAGGCTGTCCGTCCCTTTACGTTTGTAAAAGATCATGTCTTATTGTCTCGTGCCACTGAAATAAAGACAGTGCATGAACAATTTCATACAGTACTCACCAAAGAAAAAATAGAAGCCATCGTCGCTTTAATACCGGATGATTGGTTGAAGGAGGAAGAATTGTTTGCCTCCAAAAAAGAACACCGCGAAGCTTACGTGTCTTTTCTATTGTCAAGGCTTTCACATGCTGTTTCATTTATAAAAGAAGTTCAAGATGCAAGAGAAGGACTTATTTGAGTATGCCGTTATTCGCGTTGTGCCGAGAGTGGAGCGTGAAGAATTTATAAACGTTGGCGTGATCTTGTATTGCGCAAAGCAAAATTTTTTATTGGCTAAAATTAAATTGGATGAAGAACGTCTCAACGCATTTTGTGTAGAAGTAGATATAGAAGGTTTGCGTAATAATTTGAATGCATTAGAGCAAATCAGCAAAGGAAGTGCTGAAGGTGGACCTATAGGTAAACTCGATGCTGCTTCCCGTTTTCGTTGGCTGACAGCTACACGCAGTACTGTTGTACAAGCGTCTAAAGTGCATCCAGGTTTTTGTAACAATGCAAAAGAAACATTGGAGAAGTTGTATATAGAGTTGGTGTTGTAAGATTGTTGATGGATAAAAAGTGCTATAATTTGTAGCTTATTTAAAGAGATAAAAATAGAATTAGTGTTTTACTTCCCTAATGTACATGGTATTGATTATTGATCTTTTCAATCCATCCTTTTTCTTTTCTTTTGATCGCCCAAAAGAAAAGAAACAAAAGAAAAGGGTGCCATGAAAACCAATTAAAGAAGTCATAGTGGTTCTTTTAAACGACACGTTGTTAATCGCTGACGATGTCTTCTTTAATTCGCTCTTTTCGTGGACACCTGCCGCACCATGCTTTATGATTTAAACTTAATGTATATCAATAATACTTTTCCTTACCACTTACAACTTATCACTTACCACCGGCAATACAAAAAAACATATTGGGTCTGATAAGTATATAGGTGCCCCTTAGAGAGACTAATGCTGTTAAATTACAGCTTATAACACTTCTGAGGATCTTTATCTTTTGTAAGTTCAAGTGATTATATTGTATTAACGTTTGCTGCTCTGCAATGAAGAATAACGAAAAATGGCACAGCCACAGTACCAGATTAGACTATACCCGATTTAAACTTATAACGGGTACCTTACTTTCTGTGGTATTGATTGTGACTATCGGCTATATCATATACGGCAGTTTCCAACGCATACTTTTTTCACTGGATCAACTCAGTACACCAAGAAGAGAAACTCATATTGTACAAGAGCTCGCCGTTGAATTATCAGGATTACAAAATTCTGCTTCAACGTATGTTAATACGCTTAAATATTCAGACCTGGAAAAGTACAAGCAGAATAGAATGCAAGTAAACAGGCTTATTGATAGTCTTCGAAACAGTGTTGGAAAAAAAGATTATTATGAGAAAATAGATTCGCTGGATTTTTTTTTCAATCAATACATTTTGTCTCTGGATGAATGGATGAGTATTCGGAAATCTAATCCGAGAAATACAATGAATCAATTGTATGCAACGATTGAAAAAGGAGATGCCTCTTTAGTAGATAATGCCAATAATATTCCTCATTCTGAAATTACAACCATTACAACGACCGTTGAAAAACCGGTCATTGTTTATAAAGAAGAAAAGGCAGTTAAGGAAGGCAAGAACAAGAATTTTCTCAAACGTTTCTTTAGAGGAAACAAGGTGGATAAACAAGTGTTGGTCGATACACTTAAAACCGAAGAATCCATCCATCGGGAAGTTACAACAGAAACCATGCACAGGCCTGATAGTAATTACTACCATAAAGTAGATACACTGCTTGATGACATGAAAGCTTCGTTAACGTTGGCTGAAATTGTAAAAAATAATTACAATAGAAAACTAAAGAAAAGAGTCATTCAATTATTGAACAACAATATGGTGTTGATCAGTAAAGTCAATCACTTGCTGCGCAGTATTGATAAAGAAGAACAAGCTTTAGCACAGCAAAAAGTAATGGAGTCTAAGTCATCAGCCGATGCCTCCTACCACAAATTAGTTTGGCTCAGTGCCGTGGGTGGTTTTTTGGCTTTGCTTTTCGTGTACCTGATTTTTATGGATATTTCCAGAAGTCTTTATTATAAACGCATGCTTCAGGAAGCAACCGATAAAGCGCAAAAGCTTGCAAAAGTTAAAGAAGACTTTTTGGCTAATATGAGTCACGAGATTCGTACGCCACTCAACAGCATCATTGGATATGTCGATCAGTTAAATCGAAATGGTTTGAAGGGAAAGAAAAATCCTCCTCTTAAAGTATTGGAAAGTTCTTCTCAGCATTTACTGAATCTTGTAAATGATATTTTAGATTATTCTAAAATAGAATCAGGAGCCATTCAATTGGAAACGATTGGTTTTTCTGCAGATGATGTGGCGAATGAAACCTTGCATGTTCTGCAATCAGAAGCAGATCGCAAAGGATTACAATTGATTTATCATCCGGGACCGGGTTTGCATGAAATATTGCGAGGTGATCCTGTTCGGCTCAAACAAGTACTGCTCAATTTGATTGGCAATGGCATTAAGTTTACAGAGAAAGGTTATGTAGAACTTCATTTATCTGTTCTGGTAAAGGCAGATGGTTCCTACTTGCTAAAAGGAGAGGTCAGAGATTCAGGGATTGGTATTGAAAAGGAAAAAATGACAATGATCTTTGATGAGTTTTCACAAGGAGATACTTCTATCACCCGAAAGTATGGAGGCACGGGATTGGGTCTATCTATTTGTAAGCAACTCATCGAAATGCAGCAAGGTCACATACAGGTGCAAAGTAAAGTAGGAGAGGAAACTTTATTTTATTTTGAAATCCCTTATGCTTATGGAGAGCAGGACGAATATAAGGTACAACGAAATGAAGAGTACGGAGATCAGTTGGAATTACAAGATAAAAAAGTGCTCATCATAGATGACGATGAATTGAGCCATGTGTTGTTAAAACCTGTTTTTGAGCAATGGAGAATGAAGTCCACATTTTGTGTGGACCCTTCTAAAGCTTGGGTCTTATTGCAAAAAGAAGTATATGACCTGGTTATCCTTGATTTGCAAATGCCGGTATTGGATGGTTGGGAAATGATCCGAAGAATCAGATTAGCCGATTCCAGTATCAATCAGAACGTACGTATATTGGTGTGTACGGCCAATGTACTGCTCAACGATGAGGAAATAAAGCAAAACGTCAATGGTTTATTGTATAAGCCATTTCGATATACTCAATTGTGGCATGCATTAATCACCGTCTTTGACTTGTCAACGGATATTGGTTCTGTTCATAACAAAAAGAGAAAACAGGAGCGGACTCCCGATCATGCTACACACTATTCTCTGATCAATGTCATGATGTTTGCAAATGGTGATCAGGAACAACTGATGAAATTTATCCAGACTTTTATATCGTGCGGTAAATCTGATTTGGATGAAATTTATAGATGTCTACGGGTAGGCGATTTAAAACAAATTGGAGAGATTGCTCATAAACTTAAAAATATGTGCGGACAGTTGGAAGCCAAACAAGTGCTCTCTGCACTGCACAAATTAGAGCTATTGGTAGACGATCAGCAAGTGAATAAAGACGACATCAATGAATTGGTAAACAAACTGCAAGTAAAGCTGGAGCTTTTGTTTCAATCATTGGAAAAAGAAATCTCACAGCTAAAATTGCTTCAAAACTCTAGATTGTAGAAGTGTATCTTATTGTAAAGTGTTTTACGATCAATATTGAGAACACGCGCTGCTTTTGATTTATTGTAGTTGCATTTTTCTAAAGCTTCCATTATTTTTTTTCGTTCCATATTTTCTGATAAAACTTTGAGGTCTGTACCTTCTGATTCATCTGTTACTGGGGGAGGCGTATTAACGAGTAGCTCGGATGGAATGGCATCCAATGTAATAAGTGCTGTTTTACTCAACAAAACAGAACGTTTAATGATGTTTTTTAATTCTCTCAGATTTCCCGGCCAATTATATTGGAGTAGCTTTTCAAGAACTGCTTTGTCAAAATCCAACACCTGTTTATTCAATTCAAGGTTCGCTAGGACTAAGAATTTTTTGGCAAACAAAGCAATGTCTTCATGTCTTTCACGAAGTGGTTTTAGATGGATCGTAAATTCATTCAATCGATGGTAAAGGTCTTCTCGAAAATTACCTTGTTGGAGTGATTTGCTAAGTTCGTCATTGGTAGCTGCTATGATGCGAACATCAACAGGGATATCATAAGATCCACCTATCCTTTTGATTTTTCTTTCCTGCAACGCGCGAAGTAATTTCACTTGTATTTCATAGTTCAGATTTCCAATCTCGTCTAGAAATAAGGTACCACCGTTTGCTAATTCGAACTGTCCTTTTTTATCTGACACAGCACCAGTAAAAGAACCTTTGACATGGCCAAATAATTCACTTGCTGCGATCTCATTGGATAGCGCTCCACAATCAATGGCTACAAAAGGTTGAGACGCACGAGTGCTCAGTTCATGCAGGCGTCTTGCTACAAACTCTTTTCCTGTTCCACTCTCGCCTTGTAAGATGACAGAAAGTTGTGTAGGGGCTACCATTTGTAAATGGCTTTCTATTTCCTGCCAGTGTTTATTTTGCCCCTGAATAAATTCTTCCTGCTCATAGGGAGAAATACGCTTTTCATTTCCAGGCACAGGCTCCGGTTGTTGAAATACACTGAAAATCAATTCGCGTAATTCTTCGTGATTGACTGGTTTGGTAATATAGTCCACTGCACCCAATTTCATTGCACGAACCGCCAAACGGATATCGCCGTAGCTGGTCATGATAAGGACAGGAAGTTGCGGATGTATTTTTTTGATATCTTCTAACAATTCAATTCCGTTTTTATCAGGCATGCGATAGTCCGATAAAACAAGATCAATAGTTTGATTACGAATTACCCTTAATCCTTCCTCTGCTTTTTGAGTAGTAAAAACCTGATAGCCTTGCTTGGAAAGGTAGCTTTGTAACATCATGCAGAAAGTGATGTCATCGTCGACGACTAGAATGTTTTTCACTCGGGTGTGATTAAATGCAAGAACTGCTTGTTGGATGGACTAATATACTAAAAGCTACTGACTAAAACTGTTGCTCTCTTTTTTTATGAAGATAAATGAGGAGCTGATACAGTCTGAACCTCCAGGCTGTAGAGACTTTCTACAATTTGGGGTTTGTCTGCGTTATGGCGATGATCTGTGTCGGCATAAAATAAAAAGTCCATTCACTGTGAAGGTGAATGGACTTTTTTGTCAGAAGCGAATAAAATTTACTCTTTAATTATTTTCACCGCTTTTGTATGACCAGTATTGGTAATGGTGCACAGGTAAATTCCTGAAGGAAGATTTAATCCATTCAGAGCCACCGAATGATCACCAGGAGCAAAATACTGATCAATCAATGTGATAGGAGATGCACCGATCATATTGCTAATGGTTACTTTAGTTTGACCGCCTTCTTTCAATGAGAAGTTTAATTGAGCGCCGTTTGAGAAAGGGTTTGGCGAAACAACCGCAGATAAATTACCTGATGCATCGGCATCAGAAATTCCTGTTACGGTGGTTGTAAAGCTTACATAATTTATATTGAAATCGCCGGTGTCAAATACAAGCTTCATGGCTTGCACTCCTTGTGTCAGCGAAATATTGGGCACATTTACGGTTTGAAAAGTAGTCCATGCAGTAGTGTTGGGAACTGCAATGTTACCCGAAACATCGATACCGTTCATTTCGAGATGGAATGTACGACCAGTGTTGATGGTCGCCACTCTAACTTTCAGATCGTATGTTGTTGTCGCTGCAATATTGACGGTATAGCTAAGCCATTCACCGGCTTGTACCCAACCTACGTCATAACCATTACCTGCATCTGAAACAGGTTCAATGTCCACAGTAGTCGCTCTGTAGGCTCCTCCCTGATTGGCTGCTGTTAAGTCATGATAGCCTAAGTCCTTACCGATATCAAAATTTTCCGCTTCTATTTTTCCAGGGATAGCATAAGGTCCTCCAAAAGAACGGGCCTCTGCAGGTGTATTGATGACGATGGTAATGTCGGAAGACGTACCGGTAGCATAACCATTGTCTTTAGCCTTTGCAGTAATGGTGTAAGTACCAGGGCCGGCACCGATCCAATCAATGCTGTAAGGAGCGGTGGCGTCATCCCCGATGTTTTGAGTGCCGGAGAAAAAAGAAACTTTATCAATCGTGCCGTCAGAATCGATAGCGTCTGCCGCTATCGAAATGGTATCACCTTCTGTAAACGTACTATTTGTACCAGGACTTGTAATGGAAACTACGGGCACTGCATTATGAAGTGTCGCTTGTACGACCTCGTCTATAGCTCGTATTAAAGATCCTGTGTTGGAGGTTGGTAAATCAAATTGCAAGGTCCACATCATGACTCCGCTGGCATTGGTAATGGCCAATGCTGTTTTGTCCTTAATAGTGGCCACCCCATTGTAGTAAAGTGATTGACCTGTTGCCGGTCTGATGGAATCCTGATCTACCGCTCTCGCGTAAGAGGATACAATGTTTTTGTAACCCATGCTGTAACTTCCCGAAGAGGTATTGTTTAGCCATCCGTAACCATAACTCGGAACACCTAATACAAGGTGGTCTTTGTCTACTCCTTTACCGTTCCAGTAACTGAGATCATTTACCGCTAAACTGTAAGGCGAATGTTGTCCCGGACCTGTCCAGGTGCCAAAAGCGTCGTAAGCCATCGCATTGATCCAGTCGAATTTCTGTGCGGTCACATTTGAAATTTTATCGCCAAACCAGGTACCCAGTGCCGCTGTCATGAGTTTATTTTGACCGTGCAGGGCTACTTGCAGTTCTGATATAAAGCTGGCATATTGAGCAACTGTGATGTCTGTATTATTCAAAAGATCGCCTTCAATATCGACATCGATACCATCCAGGTTGTAATCGCTTACGAATTGCATCAGGGTATCTACAAAGGCTGTTCTTGTCGTGGCATTGGCCATTACAGCAGACCAGTTGGGTTTGCTTGCTCCTGCACCTCCCAGTGAGGCCAGTACTTTAGAACTGTTGGCATGTACTATTCCTGACACTGTCAGTAGATCGGTTGTTGGACCTAAAACACCATTTGTATTGGTTGGATTTATAAAGGCCACATTAACATGCGTCACTTTCGTGTAATCAACAGCATTCGCGCCAGAGATGAAGCCATTCCAGTTAACCAAGT
>JACMQM010000115.1 GCA_014376985.1 Cytophagaceae bacterium
CCGAATTCCTGATTATCTCTAAAAATCTTAGAGGCGTGGATGATTTTATCAACCAATGTAGTTTTACCGTGATCGACGTGAGCAATGATTGCTATGTTTCTAATTTCTTGCATGATGGTTATGAAATGCGTATCGAGGTGCGAAGTTACTAATTCTCAACCTAAATAGAGTCATATAAAGGAAAATAAGTGCTAAAAATCCTATCTTTACAGAAAACTGAGAAGCTGAAAACTGAAAACTGAGATTCGATAGCTGTTAAATTACACAAAAAATGCCCTTTCGGTTCTCAGTTTTTAGTTTTCAGCTCATTTGTTCGTTAATGCTATTAAATTGTTATCACCTCACCATGGCTTCTGAATTCAAAAGATATACTGTTACTTCTGCCCTTCCTTATGCGAATGGACCTGTTCACATCGGACATTTGGCCGGCGTCTATGTCCCGGCGGACATCTATGTGAGGTATTTACGTTCCAGCGGAAAGGATGTACTATTCATTGGCGGATCAGATGAACACGGCGTTCCGATCACCATTCGTGCTAAAAAAGAAGGAGTTACGCCCCAGCAGATCGTTGACAAATACCATGAATTGATCAAAAAATCTTTCCATGACCTGGGAATCTCCTTTGATATTTATTCCCGTACATCCAGTAAAATACATGCGGAAACCTCTTCTGCCTTTTTCAAAACGTTATACGACAAAAAAGCTTTCATAGAAAAAACATCCGAACAATATTTTGATCCTACAGCGAATCAGTTTCTGGCTGATCGCTACATCGTCGGAACATGTCCGCATTGCGGCAATGAAAATGCTTACGGTGATCAATGTGAAAATTGCGGTTCTACTTTAAGTCCTTCGGAATTGAAGAATCCCAAGTCGATGTTGAGTGGTGCACAACCGATTTTAAAAGATACCAAACACTGGTACCTTCCTTTGGATCAATATGAAAGCTGGTTAAGACAATGGATACTGGAAGATCATAAAGAATGGAAGCCCAATGTATATGGTCAGTGCAAATCATGGATCGATCAGGGCTTGCAACCTCGCGCGGTAACCCGTGACCTGGATTGGGGGGTACCTGTTCCGCTTCCTGATGCCGAAGGAAAAGTATTGTATGTATGGTTTGATGCGCCGATCGGTTACATCTCCGCTACACGCGATTACTTTGCACAAGGTGCTTCTGCTAATCATGCGATGAATACATGGGAAACGTATTGGAAAGACAAAGACAGTAAGCTGGTTCACTTTATTGGAAAAGATAATATCGTGTTCCATTGCATCATCTTCCCTGCCATGTTGAAAGCGGAAGGCAGCTATATCCTGCCCGATCAGGTGCCGGCTAATGAGTTCATGAACCTGGAAGGAAATAAAATTTCTACTTCCCGCAACTGGGCAGTATGGTTACATGAGTACTTAGAAGAATTTCCAGGCAAACAAGACGTCTTGCGCTATGTTCTATGCGCCAATGCACCGGAAACAAAAGACAATGATTTTACATGGAAAGATTTTCAAAACAGAAACAACAACGAACTCGTTGCCATTCTGGGTAACTTCGTAAACCGTGCTGCGGTGCTGACACAAAAATATTACGAAGGTATAGTTCCTGCATTGAATAATCTGACAGCACAAGATCAAGAGCTGATAGAAAAATTAAAAACATATCCTGCAGAAATTGCAAAATCAATTGAAGCTTATCGTTTCAGAGAAGCATTGACTATCTACATAGACCTTGCCCGAACAGGAAATAAATATTTAGCAGATAGCGAACCTTGGAAAATTCAAGCGACAGATCCTGAACGAGTGAAAACAATTTTGAACCTATCGTTACAGTTAACGGCAAACCTAGCCATCCTCGGTGAACCGTTTATTCCTTTTAGTTCTAAGAAATTATTTGACATGCTCAACCTTGCTCCATTAACATGGGACCATGCGGGAAGCTATAATTTATTGAAAGAAGGACATCTGTTGAACAAGCCCGAATTGCTGTTTGAAAAACTGGAAGACGAGGTCATCACCAAGCAAGTTCAAAAATTGGAAGACACGAAAAAAGAAAACGAATACGCTTCGTTAACAGTAAAGCCTCCAAAAGAAGCCGTCCAGTTTGATGACTTTACGAAAATGGACATTCGTGTCGCTACAATTCTTACCGCAGAAAAAGTAGCGAAGACTAAAAAATTACTCAAGCTTACTTTAGATACAGGACTTGATCAACGCACGGTGGTCAGTGGTATTGCAGAATACTTCGAACCGGAAAACATCATCGGAAAACAAGTCTGCTTATTGGCTAACCTCGCACCGAGAGACATCAAAGGCATAGAATCCCAAGGTATGATTCTCATGGCGGAGGATAAAGATGGTAAACTATCTTTTGTTTCTCCCGGAACTGCTGTGAGTAATGGAAGTCAAATCAGCTAGGGAAGCTAGGAGCTAGGAGGAACGAGTAAAAACATTCGTAGCTCCTAGCTCGTTCTTACTTTACGTATACTCCTCTTAACCTTTTCAAATTAATCTCTGCGGTTATCGCTTTGTAACGTGCCGTGACCAATCTCACTTGAGCCGTGGCGAAGCTTTGTTGTGCTTATTCCAGCTCTATAAAGTACCTGTCACCCCTTCTGCTATCCTTCCGTAATCAATACTTGAGAATCTATTCGTGTACTAGCTGAAACGATACCTGATACTGCTTTACCCTGGTGACAGAAAACTTTATAACCTTTCATTCAGGTATTAATGCCGTAGGTATCAAAACACTACTTGAGCTTGGGTCATGCTGACTTTAACAAAAGCACGCCTTCAAAAGGCGCACGGATTTCTGTTTTTCTAATCTGTGTATTTAAAAAATCACGATGCGATTTAAATCCATTTAATTCATTAGCGGCAATGTCAAACCCTTCCTGGCTTACACCGTTGATATACAGTAATTGCTTTTGTCATTGTAGTTTTGTTCTGACAATTTAATTTGCAGTTCAACTTTATGTAACTGAGCTTTCAGATCTGCATCATTGATTTTAACGAGCAAGATGTTTTTTTTAACGAATTGCACCTTCTGAAAAATACAGTTTAACTACTTTGCCGGCCACTTCCGGCATCAGTGAAGCTTCTTCATTGGCCAATGCAGTACCTCTGCTTTATATCTGTTCATTGAATTTCTGCTTCTTCGTAATAAAAACCTTTACTGCACTAGCTGGTTGGTCTTCATTCTTTTTAGCCTGAGACTTATCTGTTACGCCTCTAAAAAAAACTCAGTTTGATGAATGTTAATACACCCCACTATTACCAATACTATTGCTATTATTTTAATGATCTTCATATAATATAACTACATGATATTTAATATCCTTACCGGCTTTTATTATCTCAAGATAATTCCGTAAATACACTACAGGATATACAAAACCCGATACTTTCCCAAGAACTGAACTTCATAAAGAAAGCCCTTATAAAATCAGAATAGAAGAATAGCGGAAATTCATAGAAGAACAGCACACATTCGCCTTAAAGTTTCAAAAACAGCAAAAAAATCCCGATCCAGTTACCTGAATCGGGAGAGACAAAAAAAATATTAAAAAATACGAGACTTGAAAAGCGTTTTACAACTGGTTAGACTTTAAGCGCGGCCAAGGCATTAAAAAAATAACATGCACTACTTAACCATAACCGCCTTCATTCAAAAAATAGTGTAAAAGCATTTTCATCTATAAGACTTCAATTTTTTGGATTACGCTTCCTTATTTTGAATTATTTTTTAAAATAAATGGCATATCATCTATAAATCATTAATTTGCAGTAGGTTTAGAATGTTTTTTTTATTCGAACGGGTAATCTTATCTCTCTAAAAGAGCATGACTCTTACAGACGACTTGGTTAAAAAATGTATTAGTAACGAACCAGCTGCACAAAAAGAATTGTATAAGCAGCTGGGAGGTAAGCTATTTGCCATTTGTTTACGATATACTAAGAACCGTGCGGAAGCGGAAGACTGGCTTCAGGAGTCTTTTATAAAGATATTCACCAACCTTAAATCATTCAAATTTGAAGGTTCTTTTGAAGGTTGGGCTAAACGGATCACTGTCAATCATATTCTGTCTGACATTAAAAAGCAGAAGAACTTGAAATTTACAGATGAACTGGAAGAAAATACCTTAATGGTTGAGGAAGAAGCACACAGTAACATAACCAAGGATGAATTAATCCGTTTTATTAATTTGTTGCCTGAGGGTAAGAAAGTGATATTCAATTTGTATGTTATTGAAGGATATTCTCACAAAGAGATTGCAGAAACACTAAACATAAACGAAGGGACCTCTAGAGGGCAACTCGCCAAAGCGAGAGAGCAATTGATAGAAATCCACAAAAAGTATAATAGGATCAATGAGCGAATATCCTGAACATATTGACCAAATAGACGACTTCTACAGGAGTCAGCTGGCAGATCATGAGATCGAGCCACCTGAAGACTTATGGGGTAAAATAAGTTTGGGTGTTCTTGAAACTCCAAGTCCGGAAGTGAAGGCGGCGGCGGCTCGCTTTACTAATACACAAAAATATTTAGGACTCCTTGCAGGAGCTGTGATCCTTGTAACAGGAACATTCTATTTTTATAACCATAAGCAAGACGCACCTGCTTCCAATCGAGATACAATGCCTGCTATCGAGCAACCGGTAGATCAACATGAAATATCACCTGCTGAAAAAGAAGGGGCAACTATTAAAAGAATTACCCCTTCCGGTCAAGTACAAGGAAAAACAAATACTCCATCCTCTAATACGGTAAATGGGGAATCTGTAATTGCGCCTGAAGCATCAGAAAACCCATCGTCTGAATCAAAAGTAGAACAACCTGCTATAATTCCAGTAACACCAGAGGAAAAGGTTGACACTACAGTAGAAATAAAAACAATACCAAAAGCACCGAAGGAGAAAGTAAAGTTTAAGGATAAACTTAAAAAAGAGTACCAGGACAGTACCCGGAAAATTTTCGTACCTGGAAAATAAAGTAGATAAGGTTATTCTTTATTTTTAATCATATAAATATCTTCTTCTCCTTTTCCTCCTTCTCTGTTGGAAGAAAAATAACCTACACTTCTTTCTTTGTTCCAATACACTGAAATATCATCTAAAGGTGAATTGATTGGTGCTTTCAGATTGGTTACAAATTCATAATCTCCATCTTCATTCTCGGTTGCGCTATAAATATCATAACCTCCCATACCTTCCGGCCTATTGGAAGAAAAATAAAGTGTACCATCAGGATGGTAAAAAGGATACATGTCGTTATAAGGAGAATTAACATAAGGCCCTAGGTTGATAGGATTAGTCCATTTGTGATCGATGCTAAAACAAACATAAATATCAGTTCCTCCATACCCTCCTTCCATATCAGAAACAAAGAAAAACAATTCTTCATTGCCTTCTACAGCAGGATGTCCGTAAGATCTAGTCGTATCGTTAAAGACAAATGTTTGCCAATCCGTCCAATTATTATTCTGCCAGGAAGCGCTGTACATCTTTAATGCATTTTTAGAACCCGGATCATTACTGTAAGGCTTGTCAATGCTTCTTGTAAAGAAAACTGTTTTATAATCAGCGGTAAACGATGCACAACATTCGTGGTGTATAGTATTTATGCGCATAGAAAAATTACTGAGATGATCAGGATATAAACTATCCTTTCCTTCTGCGTACCAAAGATTATATAATGGAAGCGCGGTATTGCTAGATTTTTTCTTAATCATGGTTTCTTCTCTATTGGAAGAAAACACCAAGCCATTCTTGTACACTACAGGAGCAATATCGGAATGAATAGAATTAATTTTGGACATATTCTCTATTTCACATTCAGATGAATGTGATGAATTTAGGAAAGAGTCACAAGCTGCTATACATTGGGCTTTATGATAACAGTTAGCTGATAGCTGTTCATACTCTGCTTTTGCTTCTGCATACTTTTCCTGTTTCTTCAAGACATCTGCATATCTTATAATAAGGGAGTCATTTACTTTATGCTTTTGCTTTGCAAAGTAAGAAGCATAGACATCTTCTGCTTTTTCATACTGACCGACTTTGCGGTAACAGTCAGCGAGCTTCAATTCAATAGCAGCCAGTTTTGTACTTCGCAAATACTTTTCATACTCCGGAATTGCTTTTGCATAATAGCGTACTTCAAAGTAAGCATTCCCTCTTTCCAGGTGCTTTGACGTTTTCTGTGCGAAAAGCTGCGAAGAACAAATCAATATGATTGCAACTAAAAACAATACCTCCTTTTTCATCAATCAAAAAACAATGGTGAAACCGTAACTTTTCTTTTTAAAATTCGATCTACTTTTTCTGAAGGAACAAACTTCAGCGTTAGAATTAATTCGTGAGTATTGCCGATATAATTGTTCAGCTTATTAAATGACTGATCATAGGCATAAGACAACATGTATTTATTAGAAGTGGTACCTAATACCTTATCGACATTCAATGCTGCTACAAAAGATACTACTGAAGATGTACTGCAACCCGCTCCTATGGACAACAAATCATCATACCTGACTGGAACAAGAAGAACAGCGTAAGGATTAAAATCTCCTGTGTACACAACACGCAGTGCTGGCAATAATGATAAACGTTCTGAGATCTTTTTTGAACCTCCTGCAATAAAATGATAATAGTTTTTAAGCCGAGCATCTGTTTCCAGATAAATACCAGCTGAGCGAACAAATGATAAACCGGTATAAAAACTTTTCTGTTTATAAAAAAAGCCACCACCCACTTCGGGTAACAATTGATTATTATTAGTTAACAATACATCGTTCTGATCCTTTACCAATAAACCGTTCAGATTTTCATTTCTTTGCAGCAGACCTAAACGTATACCAAAAGAAAGTCTGCCGTTTTTGAAATTTATTTTATAGGAGGTATTTGCATTGACATATAAAGACTGAACTGTTGCCGTTTGTTCTTTTAAAATATTGATACCTGCACCAAGACGCTCGTAACTAAAAGGGACATGCCCGCTGATTCCTTGCATAACAGGAGAACCTGAATTATTGAGCCACTGTGTTTTATTGAACAATGAAACATTAATGTGATCTTCTGTACCTACATAAGCAGGATTGAAGAGCTGAATAGCATATTGAAAAGAGGTAACAGACAATTGAGTTTGGGCTACAGATATAAAATATGTAAAGCACAAAAGAAAAGTCATAGGAGTGAAAATCTTTATCTTCATCGCTTGATGTATAAATTACCTTTATATTCTTTATCCCACTCTTCTACTTTCACCAGGTAATAGTAAGTACCTACAGGTAGTCCTCCTCCATTCCAATCATTTTTATAATTTTCCTTATTATAAACGATCTGATGCCAAACATTAAATATTGTAATATTCGTAGAGGGCAATGCTTCTATATTCTTAATATAAAACGTTTCATTATCCCCATCACCGTTTGGTGTAATCAATTCATAAATAACAATGTTAGGATCTATCGATAAGACAACTGTAAGTTCCAGTGAATCATATAAACAGGTCCCTTCATATACTCTCACTTTATAAACTCCTTCCATGGATGAAAATCCTGCTGGTCTTGTAATGCTGCTGATCTGTTCATTTTGAAAATCAGGTGTTGTCCAGGAATAGCTAACACCAGGAATATCCTGCACTGACAAAGTCAATTCCTCACCTTCATATATGGGAAGATCATTTTCAATAGTAAAAATAGGAAGAGGCTGATGTGTTAAAACAGAAATAGTAATTATCCTTTCAAACGGCAAATGAGTTGTATCTCCATCATTGAAAACCCTTACCGTTGCTAAGCCAGGACTGTTTGGATAAAAAACAGTATCAGAAGTAACAAAGCCATTGCTTAATGCCTGATAAGATAGAGGAATAGATTGATTGCTACGGAACGGAAAACTGATGGAATCATTCCCACAAAAAACTGTCGTATCACCTAAAGGGAAAGACTGAGAAAGACGGTTATCTGCTACTGCCACTCTCGAACTCCTCACTTGAATAGTAAGTAGCGGAACTGCCGGGTTAGATACATTACACGAATAGAATCCTCCATCTTCTCTAAGCGCTCCCGTATTTGTGATCACAGAATTGTTGGCGCCTGAGATATGATCATTATTAACAATATTGGTAAAGTTTGACTGCCATTGATAGGCATTACCTGTACCTCCTATTATTACTTGTAAAGAAAAGTGATCAAACACATCCAATAGCACATCTGGGCCCTCTTGTTCTACGAGGGATTGCGGAGCATACACATAACCGAGATTAGGTATGGAAACATTTGGAATCACATCTTCAAATGTCAATCGGTTACCATCTACATGTAAATTAGAAAGTTCCACAACCCCTGTGAGATCAGGGAAATCTGTAAATCCATTATTCGTTATCCAAATATCTGCCAGATTCGGCATAGCCGTTGCAAACACAGAAGGAAATAGCCCTTCCATGTGATTATCACTTAGATTGATGCTATTTATAGAAACCGCATTACCGATACATGAAGGGAGATTTCCAGTGAGCAGATTTTTATTGAGGTATATGTATTCTAATCCTGAAAGATCGCAGAACTCATCCGGAATGGTTCCATTTAAATTATTATTAACTAAAGCCAATGTTTGTACTCGATTGCCGACAATAGCCACACCTTCCCATAAACCAACGCGCGTAGAAAGCCAATTGGTATTCTGCAACCAATGTGCGCCATCCGTGCTATTGTACAGTGCAACCAGTGCCAAGGAATCCTGCGGCAATACCTGTGCGGCAGTCCGGAATCCATTTATCATAAAAAAAAGAATACACAAAAAATTACAAGCAAAACTTTTCATTCGCATTTCATAGCTAAAGAATAAAGGATCCTGGAACAAAAATATTGATACTGTTCAGGGATAATATAGTAAGAAAGACATTTAACAATCCGAAAACGTTAAATGTCTTCTATTGTTTTATCGCTTGGCAAAACGATAGGGGTCATATCCATTCAATGATTTAGAATAATAGCCTGTTCCATCATAAGATCTTTTCTCTGAATGAGTCTTACAAGACTCTGAACAAGCACCGTCCAATGCCGTCCCGCAACCTTCACAGATAGGCACGTGTATGTTACATTCCGCGTTGGCACAATTGACCATGCGATCGCTGATCGTACCACAAACATAACAACTGGAAATTACTTTAGGATTGATCGAATTGACATCAACGGCTACACGTCCATCAAAAACATAGCATTTGCCTTCAAAGTCTTCCCCGCCTGCTTCCATGCCATATTTAATGATACCACCATGTAATTGGTAGACATCTTCAAATCCCTGCTCCAGCAAATAGGCGCTTGCCTTTTCACATTTAATCCCACCTGTGCAGTATGTTACTATTTTTTTTCCCTTGTACTGCTCCAGTTCTTTAATCTTATCTGGAAAATCTCTGAAATTTTCTATGTCTAAAGTAACAGCATTCTTAAATCGACCCAGCTCGTGTTCATAATCTGAACGCACATCTAAAATGACGACATCGTCGCGATCTTTCATTGCTTTGAACTCATTAGGTTCTAAGTGAACGCCTGTACGTTGATTAGGATTTATATGCGACAAAGAAGAATGAACAATTTCTGATTTGACGCGCACATGTAATTTTTGAAA
>JACMQM010000116.1 GCA_014376985.1 Cytophagaceae bacterium
CCAACCGGTATTTCGGTAAATGACGCACCGGGCTGAACACTTTGTAGGATATAGTAAAACCAAAGAAACGCAGGCAATACACCAAAGCTTACTACATCGGCTAAGGAATCTAATTCTTTACCCATGGGACTTTCTGCTTTTACAGCTCTCGCTGCAAAACCATCAAAGAAATCACATACGGCTGCGGTCCAAATACAAAAAGCTGCGCTGGCAGGACTTCCATTGACAAGTAACATCAAGCCCAGGCAGCCAAAGAACAAGTTAAGACAAGTGATGAAATTCGGGATGTTTTTTATCATGCGAAGAAAGGGTTATAACGCTTTTCAAATTCAATGGTTGTGGAAGGGCCGTGGCCAGGATATACTTTGGTTTCAGGCGGAAGGGTGAAAAGTTGCTTGCGTATAGATTCCAATAATTGTTCGTGATTACCACCCGGCAAATCTGACCGGCCTATGCTCTGTCTGAATAATACATCTCCTGCAATACAAATATTTTCTTCTTTATTATACAAGGCAACGTGTCCTGCCGAATGACCAGGAACAAATAATAAGTGAATGGTATGACCGCCCAATTCCATGGGGATTTTAACGTCTAAAAACTCATCTGCCTCAGCCGGTTCATAGGCCGCAAAGCCATAGTTAGGGGCATAGCTGGAGACAGCGCGTAAATAAGATTCTTCAATCGGATGAATAAGTAATGGAATATTATACTTTCTTTTTACCGCCGCATTTCCCAATACGTGATCGACATGACAATGTGTATTAATGATCTTCACAGGCGTCAAGTCCTGAGCAGCGATCAAGTCAAACAATTCGATTTGTTCCTGCCGATCATAACAACCTGGATCAATGATCCAGCATTCTTTATTTTCAGCAGCCAAGATATAAGTGTTTTCCTGAAGAGGATTAAATGTAAGGGTATAAAGTGATAGCATAACAATTGAAATTTCAGCATTCAAACATAAAGAATAAAATGTAAATTCGAAGCATGAAGCGCTATGATGTATTAATAGTGGGGCGAGGAATCGCCGGTAATACTTTGGCTCTAACGCTTTTGAACAAAGGGTTAAAGTTACAAGTCGTTGACCTTCCTAAAGCCAATAGCCCTTCCCGATTGGCAGCCGGACTCTACAGCCCTTTTACCGGAAAGAAAACCGTCAAAACCTGGCTGGCAGAAGAAATATTCCCTTTTCTGGAACAATTTTATCGTCACATAGAGCAAATGAGCGGCTTCTCTTTTTTGCATATCAAGCCGGCTTATCGTCCATTTTTGTCCATTCAGGATTATAATGAATGGACAGGCAGTGGTAACGAAGAGAATTCCACTTTCTTTTTAAGTGACAATCCCAATCATGAACACTACCGCCCATGGATCATCAATCCTTTCGGAGGCATAGAATACAAGCATTCCGGCTATGTGGATACGGTGGCCTATCTAGATGCAGGAGAAAAAATGCTGATGGAAAACAATTGTCTGTCCACAAGCTTTTTCAATCATACAGATGTTCAAGAGACAGAAGATGGAGTAAAATGGGGAGATGACATATACCGCTACATCGTATTTTGTGAAGGATCAATGGTATTAAAAAATCCCTTTTTCCCTAATATACCCATCGTTCCAAACAAGGGAGAGATTTTAACCCTTCACATACCTGATTTTCCTTTAACAGAAATCATTACGAAAGGAGCTTTTCTGGTACAAAAACAACCGGGGATCTTTCATGCAGGCTCTACTTACCATTGGAAATTTGACCATGATGAACCGGAGGAGAAAGGCGCCATAGAAATAAAAGACAAATTAAACAAGTGGCTCAATGTCGCTTACAAACAGCTCAATTTAGAGGCAGGCGTAAGGCCGGCAAGTAAAGACAGGCGTCCGCTTATGGGTTATTTGAACGAACATCCGCGCCTGCTGATCTTTAATGGTTTAGGCACAAAAGGAATTTCTCTTGCCCCATACTGGGCAGAAGAACTATCTAAATTTATTATTCATCAAAAGGATTTACCGGAGGAAGTGGATATACGTCGATTTTATTTAAATTAAGCCTTCAAAACAGTCTCTATTCTATTTTGCTTCGTTTCTTATTCGTCATAACGTTTATTGCCTTTTCCTTTGCCGCTTCTGCGCAACAGATCAACCAAGAGAAATTTGGTAAAAATCGCGTGCAGTATAAAAAGTTCTTATGGCAATACATGAGCACTTATAATTTTGACATTTACTTTCACTACGGTGGCGAGGACATGGCAAGACAAGCCGCTGATTATGCAGAGCGAGAAATCAAAAGACTCACAGAACAACTAGACTATAATTCTTACAGACGTTATAAAATATTTATTTATAATTCTGTCAACGACATCGAGCAAAGCAACATTGGTTTAGAGACCGGTACTTTTATCGGAGGACAAACAGAATTTGTAAAACCCATTGTAGAAGTTGCGTTCGAAGGCAATGTCAATGACTTTGAAAAACAAATTAGCTTTGGGCTTTCCAAAACCCTCTTGAGCTTTATGTTCTATGGAGGTAGTCTCAAAGACGTATTCCGCAGTTCATTTTTTCTTGCGCTACCAGAATGGTACATCAATGGAGCAGCAGCGCACCTTGCTTATGGCTGGGATACTGAAATGGACAATTACATCCGCAAAAAAGTTTCTACGCATAAGCTACATAGTCCTGCCAGTTACAGAGGTTCAGAAGCAACCATCATTGGACATTCCGTTTGGAACTACATGGAAGAAGCTTACGGACCTGGTACTTTCAGGCATACCATTAGTTTGACTCGTATTTACCGCAAAGAGAAAAAATCCATTGAGGCTTCCCTGGATGTTGAATACAAACAATTTGTAAAAAACTGGATTGCGTTTTATAAAACAGATGCCGATGAAAATGCCGAGCATTATGAATTGGCAGAACGCACCAAGAGATTAAAAAAGAGAAACCGTTTTGGTAAAAAATATTACGAAGTAAAGTTAAGCAGTGATGCTTCCTACATGGCTTATGCCAC
>JACMQM010000117.1 GCA_014376985.1 Cytophagaceae bacterium
ACGCCATTGCCGATGTAGCACTTCACGCCGGGGCGCATGATGCCGCTCGGAATCAGGTGCAGGGCCGTCGTCACGCCGTTGATCACGAGCGTGTGTCCTGCGTTGTGACCGCCCTGGAAGCGCACCACACCCTGCGCCATTTCGGTCAGCCAATCGACCAGCTTGCCCTTGCCTTCGTCACCCCACTGGGTGCCGACCACGACCACGTTGCGGCCCTTCGTCTTCATCATTTTGATACGTCCTGGAAGAGAAAAATAATCAGAGAAAGGAATTGAGAAAACAATGAACCGCTAACACGGGTTTTACGATAGCGTGGGTTCCGTGCGTCGCAGATATATTTGTGCAATGCGGAAGTTCAGTTCTCCGAATTAAGTTTAGTGCTAAAATCCCCGCTATCGCAACCCAGCAGAGCGTTAGCGGTCATTGTAGAACAACACGAATAATCAAAATAAAACACTAATTATGATAGAAAAAAAAGATGATTTTAAGTTAGTTGGAATAAAGCTCGACAATAAAACAACGAACCAAAACAAGCAATCAAGTAAAGATTGTGGCGAATTATGGCAAAAATTTGAAACAGATAAAATTTTCGATGTTATTCCAGAAAAATTATCTAATGAAGTATATGCTGTTTACTTTGACTATGAAAAAGACGAAACAACCCCTTTTTCATATTTTATCGGGTGTAAAGTAGAAATGAATTCAGAAACGCCTAAAGAACTTATAGAATTAATTATACCAACTCAAGAATACAGCAAGTTTACTGCAAAAGGTGTTATGACAGGGTGTGTAACGGATGCTTGGAAAGAAATATGGAATTCTGACACAGAACGAAAGTTCGGATTTGATTTTGAAGTATATGATGAAAGAAGTCAAGATTGGAGCAATGCGGAAGTAGACATTTATATTTCGACAATTGATTAAACAGAAAATTGAAACTATTCGGGAAAAACAATGAACTGTTAACAGCACATTTGTAATAGGCAGGGTTTCGTGCTCCGCAGACAGTTTTGTGTTTAAAGAAAGTACAGTTCTCCGAATGAACATTTATTCTGAAAAGCCCGCCCAGAGAAAACCCCACTGGCGCGAGCATCTTTGCTCGTTTCCCAAAGTATATAGCGCATCCTTGCGCAGGGATTTTGTAACAACATGGATTTAGTTTTTGACAAACACTTATCGTTTAAGAACGGTTAATATCGACTGTATAAGTATCAGATAGCACGCACCAGGAGGTGGTAAAAGCTATAGATACGAGCAGGATGCCCGCGCCAGCAGAACGTAGATCAATTTTAGCTGTAATTTTTATGAGCAAAATATCGCTTCGGCGCAGACCATCATCAGCATTTTGTAATATTCACTGTTATCGACTGGATTAGATTTTTTATTCGCAATGAATACAAAGATGTTTCTCTGAAATCAGTTAGGCATTATCAGCGACATAAGGGTTTAGAAGTGTATGGTGTGTCCTATCAAGCCATATCCGTTTAATATTACGATCGGCAGCGCCATATGATTTATCTGAAACCATTAAGAATCTAAAGAGTTACACGTCGCAGCAATTTCATGTTATGCTGGAAAAGAAGATAATAATTATGAAAGCAGCAAAAGGGGGCTGTTATGGTTGATGAAGAATGCGGGGAAGCATAATTCCAATTCCAAAGGTTTCCAATTCTGGCAGCAGGATAATCAACCCATTGAGATGTGGAGTGAGGAAGTTTTTCGGAAAATGAATTATATTCACTTAAATCCAGTAGCGGCGAGCTTTGTGGCACAGTCGGAAGATTGTTTATACAGTAGTGCTGTCGATCATGCAGGACGCATAGTATTGCTTGAGCTTCCTGCATTATAGTGTTCCCGCGCCAGCATGGGAGGCTTCAGTGCTTATTAATAGTCATGCACTTCAATCCTTTTCTGAATATTATGCAAAACGTTTAGTATTGATTTATTTCATTTATATTGACAAAACATACTTGCAATACAAACTATCCTAACAATAAAAATGAAACGAGGAAAATTTATACTGACTGTGCTTTCGGTTTTTCCATTGACTATGTTAGCAAAAATAAAAAACAATTTATTCGTTAGAAACGATAAAGGGTTTAAAGTAAACGCTGGTGAAGCAAGATTTGGCGAACACTTCAAAATGAAAGGCATTACATTAAATACTTTAGACATTAAAATTTCTGGGGCTGACACTGAAAATGATTTGGCAGTGTTTGAACAAACCGGAATTACACCTAATGGAGGTCCGCCTTTACATATACATCTTTTTCAAGACGAATGGTTTTATGTAATAGAAGGAGAATATTTGTTTCAGGTTGGTGATGACAAATATCAAATGAGACCGGGCGATACAATCTTTCTTCCAAGAAATGTTCCCCACGCTTTTATTCAGCTCTCTGAAAAAGGGAGAATGATAGTTTCTTATTTGCCGGCAGGAAAAATGGAGGCATTTTTTAAGGTTACAGACAAGTGGACATCGCCGCCAACAAAAGAGGAAATCGCAAAAGTTTTTGCAGACCATGAAATGAAAGTTGTTGGTGTTCCGTTGAGAGTTGACAAATGACAAGTATGTACAGATTGAAGAAGCCTGACTGCAAACACAAGATAAGTGATGGATTACCTTGGTATTCCCGCTAGCGCAAGCTAGGGCTAGTATAAAACACACAGCTTATAATAAGCAGTCATTTTTATTTTTAATTGCAGCAGAAAATACCATTTAGGTGCAGACCGTCATGCACATTTTGTAACATTTACCGTCCTTGATGGGATAAATTTTTTACAAGGGAGGAGTACAGACAAATTTTTATAAAATCCTTCAAACATTCACAGGAACATAGAATCCTGGAAGTATATAGCTATTGTACTATGTCCAGTCATATACATCTTATCCTAAAAGCAAAGGACAAAGAAAGACTGCAGGATATCATTCGGGATTTCAAAAGGCATAATCTAAAAGCTACCACAAGCTGTTGGAAGATAAAACTGTCAATTGGGAAAGTCGTCGTCGCTGGCTGTTGTGGCTGATGAAGCATGTAGGATCCTACAACTCCAACAATACGGGATTCCAGTTTTGACAACAACATAATCATCCGGTAGAATTATAGAGCGACGAAGTATTTTATCAGAAATTAAATTATATTCACATGAATCCTGTGGTAGCAGGTTTAGTTAGTCAGCCAGAAGGATGGTTGTATACTGGTGCGAGAGATCATGCTGGCTTTCCGAGTTTAATTTAGCTGGCTGAGAATTCATCCCCGAGCTGCAAGCTCTATGTTGCTTTAGGCACAAGCGAATGCTTGCGCCAGCGAGGATTGAAGCGTTTGGTAAAAAAGTGGCGACGTATTTCGAAAGCGTCACGACCGATTTTAAACTCCTTAATTTGATAGAAAACGATCGTTGCGTGGCGATAAATGGCACGGCGGCATTTATCCGCGGAAGGGAAAAGGTTATCATTTGTATCTTCCTGCGATGCTTATGAATTCTTGGATCAAAACAAAATAATCTCTATAGACTCTTATTGCCTAACAGACAAGCCTGATATAAGCTAAGGTGAAGGTCTGCCTGTGCAACATGTAATAAAGTTGTCAGCCTGTTATAAAATAGGGTGTAGTTTTATTTGAAAAATTTATAGTTTAGCTCCTGGTGAAAATGATGAATTGTATTATCAGAAACTGGATTATATTCATATGAATCCTATTGTATCATTTCTTGTCAGGCAACCTGAACACTGGCCTTACAGCAGCAAGAAGGCGAGCGTACTCCGCTAAGAGTAGTAAAACACTAAGTGATTTAAAATCTATGTAATCTCCCGCTTTTTGTTGAAACGGGAGATTTTTTATTTATACTATTTGGCTAAAAAATAGCACATGAGAAAAAACAGATATCCGCTTCTTCTCATGTGCCTTTATGATCAGCTGATCGCACAGCATTGACTGCTACTGCTTTTTTATCTGGTACAACTTACCCGCATCCGTGATCGCGTACAAGGTACCATCAGAGGTTTGTGTAATGTCTCTGAAGCGTTGATTTTCGCTGGCCAATAATCTTTCTTCACCTACCACACGATTATTTTCAATGACCAATCTTGCGATGTGTGTGCGGCTTAATGAACAAACAAAAAGATTATTTTCCCATTCCGGAATACTGTTTCCTTTATAAAATGTCATACCGCTAGGCGCAATAACCGGGTCCCAGTAATACACAGGTTGCTTCATTTCGTTTTGTGCTTGAATAGGTGCACCAATAGGATCACCGTTGTATTCTATACCATAAGTAATCGTAGGCCAGCCGTAGTTGGAACCAGCCTGAATGCGATTGATTTCATCACCTCCACGAGGACCGTGTTCACCTTGCCATAGATCACCTGTGACTGGATGCCGCGCCAAACCTTGAGGATTTCTATGGCCAATACTGTAAAGTTCAGGTAGCGAATTTGTACCGGCAAATGTAGGATTACCTGCAGCAGCATTGCCATCTGTTGTAATACGAATAATTTTACCTAATGCAGCACTGACCGATTGTGCCAAAGGACGAGTGGCTAAGATGGAACGCTCTCCTGTGCTTACAAATAAGTTTCCAGTTGCGTCAAAAACGATACGGCCACCATAGTGAAGATCACTGTTAGCCGCAGGATTCGCGCGGTAGATGACGGTTGAATTTTCTATACTCGTTTCTCCACTGGATAGTTTTCCTTTGGCAACCGCAGTGACGTTACCGCCTGCTACACTTTCGGAAAACACCCAATAAACCATTCTGTTGGATGAAAATTGTGGGTCTATACACAAGCCCAGTAAACCGCCTTGTCCCGAATTATTAACAGATGGAATACCCGTGATGGCACTGCCGACTGTACCGCTGGTAGCGACAATACGCATACTTCCATTCTTTTCGGTAATCAACAATCGTCCATCAGGCAGTGCAGCGATTCCCCAAGGCTGCGCAAGCGAGGATGTAATAGTAGACGACTGATAAGGTGTATGCGTGGTGACGCCGCCTATGCGTGTCTGTCCTGCAAACGCCGGACTGTAGGTGGTGTTCGCGGGATTGGTTTCTACCGGAGGTCCTCCGCCTGAGGAGGTGCCCGGTTGAGCATCATCGGATTTTTTACAGCTAAGGGTTAACAGCAATGCACCGAAGAGAATAAGAAAATGTTTAGTGTTTTTCATAGCGCTGAATGAAAGAATGAATTGTCGAAATGATTTTTCATTAGATATTTTCTAACAGTGGAATATAGAAATTATTGTTTAAATAGGCGTATCTTTTACAGCATGTATTTGTGTAGAGGCTTTTACACAAATTGCAACGTTTACTGCAAAAAACTGTTTACTAGCCAAAGTTAGTGCTTGCTGAAATTTACTATATTCGAATAAAATTTTAACTCCGCATGAATAAATTACTGACCATCCTTGTTGACTGTCCCGATCAGAAAGGATTGATCTACAAGATCACTAGTGTGCTGTATCAAAATGAATTGAACATCATCAAAAACCGCGAGTACGTGGATTTGGATACCAATCGTTTTTTTATGCGTACAGAAGTGGAAGGTGTAATTGATGAAGCAGAATTAGCGGCCGAATTAAAAGAAGCTTTACCGGATCAAAGCTGGATCAGCGTGGTGTCTGACCGCAAGAAGCAATTGGTGTTACTGGTAACGAAAGAAAACCACTGCTTGGGTGATTTATTGGTCCGCAATCATTTCGGAGAATGGAATGCCGATGTGAAAGCTGTGATTGGTAATTACGATGTATTGAGAAACTTTACGGAACGTTTTGATATTCCTTACCACTGCGTTTCTGCAGAAGGTTTATCCAGAGAAGAACACGAACAAGAAATGATCAAAGCGATTGATCAATACGCACCGGACTGTATTGTTCTCGCGAAATACATGCGCATCTTGACACCTGATTTTGTAAAACATTACGAAGGTAAAGTCATTAACATACACCATTCGTTTTTACCGGCTTTCATCGGTGCGCATCCTTACAAACAAGCTTACGACCGCGGGGTGAAAATCATTGGAGCAACAGCTCACTTTGTCAACCATCATTTGGATGAAGGTCCAATCATTTGTCAAAATGTGATTCCCGTTGATCACTCACAAAACGCATCAGACATGGCCAGGGTAGGTATGGACGTAGAAAAGATGGTCTTGGCGCAGGCGTTGAAACTGGTGTTGGAGGATAAGGTGTTGTTGAGTGGGAATAAGACAATAGTTTTTTAGGTGAAGAGTGAAGTTGTTTGTCACTCATCCTTCACTATTTACTCTTCTTCAATCTCATTCCTATAATCTTCGATCGCGCTAAAAATCCCCCAGGCGGTTTCCATTTTTCCAAGTTCTGTTCCGAGGTATTGTGCATCTTCGTTGTGTGTGATGAATCCGCTTTCTACGAGTACACTAGGCATGGCTGTTTTCCAGAGTACCAAAAATCCCGCTTGCTTTACACCTCTTGAATGGCGCTTGTTTTTGGATTCAAATTCAGTTTCAATTTTACCGGCAAGTCTCGTACTGTTGGCTAAGTAGGCACTTTGATACAGTGAAAATAAGATATAGGATTGCGGAGAATTCGGATCGAAGCCGTCGTATTTTTCTTTGTTGTCTTTTTCCAATAAGATGGAAGAGTTCTCACGTTGCGCCACAGAAAGATTTTGTTCGCCTTTGTGCAATCCCATGCAATAGGTTTCTGTGCCTTTGAATTGTGCTGGTCCTGCGTTGACGTGAATAGAAATGAATAGATCTGCTTTGGCTTTGTTGGCAATGGCTGCACGGTCGTGCAATTCTACGAAGTGATCGTCTTTACGCGTATAGATGACTTTTATGTCCGGCATGTTCCGTTGTAAAATCTCACCTAGTTTTAGCGCGATCTCCAGCGTGATCAATTTTTCTTTTTGACTGCTGTTCGAACAACCAGGATCTTTGCCGCCGTGACCGGCATCGATGACAATGGTTTTCAAATGGTATTCACTCTTCTCCAATATGGTGAAGGAAGAACACAGCATTCCAAGAATGGCAAAGGAGTATAACAGGATACGATGGAACATGTTTTATTCTATTGCTTTTTTGAGTTTGTCTTTGCTAAACGAATCGTTATCAAAGTCTGCCACGATATTTCCTTCTTTCAAAACACTCACGCGCGGTGGAGAAGGAATGTCACCCAATAGAGGGAAGAAGACTTGAGGTTCTACAATCTTATATGGGTATTTGCATTTCGCGACATCAAAGAAATGATCCAGCTCCCCCGGACTACCGAAGAATAAGAAATACACCGGTGGAAGTTTTTGTTCTTTACTCAATTCACCGATTTGACGGGCGGTTTCCATGCAGTGTTCGCATTCCAGACTCAGCATGCACACAATCGAGGTGCCTTTGTCTACATTGGCTATTACGCCATCGCTGAAGTTTTTAAAACCGGCATAGATGGAAACTTTCGGTGTGTAAGACGGTGCTGTCTGGGTAACAGTTTTCACTACTGAATCTTTCTTTGTAGTCGTCGCCAAAGATTTTGTTTCCACCGTTTTTGTTTTTTCTTTGCTGACAAGTTTCTGTATGACAGACAGGAGTGTATCCGAAGCCGGTTTGTAGACTGGTGTCGTATCAGCGGATGCAGAAGACGAGTCCACGATATTGTTTCCACTTGCGGTAGTCACATAAGATTTAATCGGGAAGGCAATGAATAGTGCCAGGTAGGTGCCGCCGAGCAATACCGCGGGAACAATGATTCTTTTTGTTTCGTAGTTTGCAGTCAGCGTATACAAGTAACCCAACATGCCGAGCGTAACGACATTTTTGATCAGCGCTTCTAAAGGAGTCATTTTAATCCATTGTCCGAAGCAACCGCAATTGCCTGAATTGCCGGTGGTGTAAAGGGTATAACTCAGATGAAGGCAAAATACCACCAATAAAACCATGGTTGCCGGAATGAAAAAGCTGCGCAGGTAATTTTTTTGTAGAAAGGCAAAACCAAGAAAAGCTTCAAAACCTATAATGGCTCTGCTCAGGTAAGGAGCAGTAGTCCAGGAAGCAAAGCCCAAATCTACCAGTTGTTTTTCAAATGCTTCAATGGGGTACAATTTGGATACTGCTGAAAAAACAAATAAAACAGTCGTGGCTATTCGAAGAGCTAGAATAAGGTTATTACGAGTCGATGCGTTCATATCTTTCGTTTACGGTATAAAAATAAAGTAATCAGGGCACAGGTCAAAGGATTTTAGCGAACTGTGTAGAAAAACTGCGATTGAAACCCCGAATTATTCTTACAACGTAAAATGTACCGATATAGTGCCAGGAACAGGGACGAGCAAGAAGCGAGGAGGAACGAAATTGTTAGCGTAGCTGTTACCTCCTCGTTCGTGCCTTATTGTCTCTCTTTCTCCTTGATCTTATCATTTTGTTTCTCAACTATTTTTTTAGAGAGTCTTTGATCAACGGCAGTGGAAATGAGGCCCACTTTGATACTGTTCCAAATGTAGTTGAGTACAAACTTATTCTTCGGTCTTACCAAATCTATTTGTCCTTGCACATAGTGTTTGCTGTCTGGTTCATTGTTGCTTCTTACCACGGTATTGGCCAATAATCCCAGAAATTTTTTCTCGATGTGCTCTTTCTTTTTATTTACGCTGGCGGTATCCAGCAATGTTATTTTTAGATTGTTATAATGTGCATCTACTGTGCCTGTAGAATGTTCTTCGTCACCGGTCATTTGAAACGATACTTTATGAATCTCTCCATCTGTGAATTCGGCATAGGCCATATTGCCAAGTATATTGTTAAGATCGGTTGCCTTCACATTCGTAATGGTACCCTTCGCATAGAACTTTTCACGCGGATCAAGGATCGGGAAGTCGAGCCTGCAGACAATGGTTGATTTGTTCAGGAAATCCGTAGAGCCGGTAACGATCAACGAAGGATGAAGATGCAATACTTCTTTTACATTGGTAAAGTTATGGATCTTCAAATTTATTTTAGTGAAATAGATGCGGCCTGGGAGTTTCCCTTTTTCAGAGATTTCTTCGTAAGTGGCGGTTCCATTTTTTACTTCTATGTTTTCAATCAGCAAAGGCATCTTGATATCACGAATAGCTTTTGCAGGCAAAGGCTTCACAATAAAAGCCCCGTCTTTTATGCGTTTGTCTTTGTACACGACGATTACAGGGTCTATCATGCGCACTTTGTCAATCTTCAGGTAATCCATATACCCCCAGTGTGCAATGTCCTTGCTGGTGAGTTCTAATGTTTCAATCTTAAGGTTGTGCCATGCGGTTTCGTATTCTAATTCTCTTGTAAATTCTTTTCTGTCTCCGTTGTTTTTAAAGATGACTTGATCGAGAATTAATAAATTCTTGCTGAACTTAAAGTCAATGCCTTTAGCGGTCAGTCGTGCGTCTTTGATAAAGTTTAAATCAAAATTTCTTCCCTTGAAAAGCGCTTCCGTAAATTTCATGGTTTGATTACTCTTCATCATCAGGGAATCCGTGTACAAGTCATTTACCAATAGGCTGACAGAGTCACAAGAAAAATAACTGCTGCTGTCTTCACTTGAATTGATCCATCGAATTTTGGCATTGTTCAATAATAAATAGTTAATACTGCCGTACGTCATTTTATCTGACAAAAGATCTTTCGAAAGTGCTGGGCCTGACGTATCAGGTTTCACAGAGGGATCTACCAATAGTTTGATGACCGGATTCATGATAATGAAGGAATCAATGCTGACTTCTTTTTCTGTCAGCAAACGAATAATGTCCAATCCTTTTAAACGAATGTCATTGAGTTGCCCTTCCAATAGGAAACGCTTAGGTTGTCCGATTCTTTTCAAACTATCTACAGCTTCTTTTCGGGGTTTCACAGACACGCCATTGATTTCCAGGTCACCGGCCCAAATGTCGAGTTTGATTTTATTGAATTTATAATCGTAAATACGAGTAGGATCATTTTGATCAAGCAGGTATTCTATGTTGTTATTGGCTAAATGTTCTGCAATACGATTCAGACTGAACCCCAGAACAACCAAGATTAAAAGCAGGCCCAGGAAGAACCAAAGTAATTTTTTCATGTATTAAAATAACAGTATAATAACTGATTTTGTTAAGTTGATGCTCTATTTAGGTGTATTTGTACTTATACTTGTCTTTCCTAAAACAGCTCTTCATGATTACATTTGACAAAGAAAACGCCAGACTGGTTATCGGCTCTTTAATTATTCCCTATCCAACCAAACAACGTCTGATACAAGACTTAATAGCCAATGCCGTCTCTTATGGCATTGCTATTCTTGTTTCAGGCATATTGCATAAGTTTTTTGCAGTTAAGAGCTTTAGGAACTTATGGGGAATAGTGGGGAGAAAAAAGGGCAAAGTGCTTATTGACTCAGATACCTATGCCTGGATTGATTGGACACTTACTTTCATTATTGGTTTGTTTGTGTTTACGGTCATGGAACATGTGATGGAGCATGTGATTGAATGGTACAAAAGGGAGAAAGAGAAACATAAAGAGAATGAAAAGTTATAATAAACAGAGCAGAGAACGGATACTGTTTCTGTGCTCTATTTTTACAACAAAATAATTGGTGTCAGGTTCAGACCAGGTTGGCCTTTTGTGTTTCTTATCAACAGTATTACCCCTAACCTCTAAAGGGGAACTGTTTATAGTAAATGAAAAGCTCATTGCATATAATTATATGCAATGAGCTTTTCATTTGTGATGTAGTAAAGTCACCTTCAGGGGATTTGGGATAAGACTGTAGATTATAGCTTAGCTATTTTAGTAACAGTTTTCTAAAAATAAATTACCTGTATCTCTATATTACTATTGTTCCCCTTATCGTCACTACAGGAAATTTTAATGTTGCCTTCGTCCGGAGTAAAGAAAACTTGTTCTCCGTTCTTCGCTTCTTTGTAAAAGACATCGTTGATGTACCAAAATACTTTCTTGACATCGGATGCACAGCGGCTCCTAAGTAGAATTTCAGAAGGTGATAATTTTTCGATTAAGTATTCCTTCCGATGAATAGGTGAAATGATTTCAGGTGGCTTACCATTCACTGTATAATCACAATAAGGGTTATGCAATGGCACGGCATCAAAAGGCAATTGTTCCTTTTGATAGAACGATACCATTTCGGGAGATAAGTTGAGGAATGTTTTTTTGATGTAGCCCAATTCCGGTAAACAGTTGCCACAATACCTGAACTTCCCGTCTGGTGAAACGAATACGGTTTTAAGGTGGTCACATTTTTTGCCCGTAGAAACATTCGGTATAAAATAATCCATGACAGAATGCTGACACAATTCTCCGGGTGACAAGCCGCTTTGGGGACATACATAGCGGAAGGAGAGTTGATCGGGTTTGGCAAACCAATCGCCTGAAGCATTATAATCCAGTGCGTTGAACAATTGAAACAGCAAGGGTGTAGCAATGTCTGCACCGGTTAATTCAGGCACCCCTTTGCCGTCAAAATTTCCAATCCAAACACCAATGGTATAATTCTTCGAGTAACCGATGCTCCAGGCATCTCTTCTTCCATAGGAAGTGCCCGTCTTCCAGGCGATGCGTGGTACGCGATACGTATTTTGAAAATGGTTAGGTAAATCCGGTCTGCTGATGCTGGATAATATTTCATGGATCATGTAAGCAGAAGCGGGACTGAACAGTTGTGCCGAACGATTATCTTTTTTATTCTTGATCAACTGATAAGGAATCAATTTGCCTTTGTTGGTAAATGCGGTAAAGGCATGCGTGATTTCTTCCAACGTTACTCCACATCCACCAAGGATTAAGGAAGGTCCAAGTTGATTGGCTTTCTTTTGTATGGTTTGAAATCCTGCTTTCTTTAAAACGTCGATGAAGTCTTTTTGCCCGACAAGTTCCAATGTCTTTACGGCAGGTATATTTAGGGAGTAGGAGAGTGCCGTTTCTACACTCACTTTTCCGTAAAACTTTTGATCAAAGTTAGCCGGAGCATACCCATTGAAATCAGTTGGTACATCTGCGATGATGCTCTTGGGGGTTAACAAACCTTTGTCGAAGGCCTGCGCATAGACCAGCGGTTTCAATGTACTTCCGGGAGATCGTACCGCTTGTATGCCATCAATTTGTCCGTCGTGTTCGGTGTCTTTGAAATCGGTGGAAGCAATGTAACCGATGATTTCTTTGGTGTTGTTGTTCATGACAATGATGGAGGCATTGTAAATGCCTTTGCTGTGTTGCCGGAGAACGTATTGATTGCAAAGTGCTTCACAAGTTTTCTGTGTCTTGGCTTCTATGCAGGAGAAAATTTGATGTTGCTCGGGATAAGTCTTTTTCAAACGCAAGGCGAGTTGTGTAATCTCTTGCGGCATGGGATGGCGGCGCACAAGTAACGGTTCTTTCAAGGCATCTTCCAATTCAGTGGCTGTAAGAATTTCTCCTTCTGCGTAACGGCGTAGCCATTTATTTCTTTCGGTAATGATGTTTAGGTTGGCTTTGCCTGGTCTTAACGAACTGGGTCTGTTTGGTACAATTGTCAACACCGCAATCTCCGCAGGACTTACTTGACGAAGATTCTTTTTGAAGTAAATCATCGCGGCGGAACTGACGCCTTCTACATTGCTGCCGTAAGGAATGTAATTGAGGTAAAGTTGCAATATCTCCGTTTTGCTATATGTCAATTCCAATTGAAGCGCCCGGAATAATTCTATAAACTTATTGCTGTATGATCTTTTCTTGGGCTCCATCAACCGTGCTACCTGCATGGTGATGGTGGAAGCACCGGATGTTTTTTTGTTTCGAATTAAATTATTACTCAACGCTCTGCCGATGGCAAAAGGATTGAATCCGGGATGGTAATAAAAGTATTGGTCTTCTTTGTATAAAAACGCATCGATCAAAGCAGGAGGTATTTCCTCCGCGTCCGCCGCCAAACGCCATTTATCGTCCGGTGTTAGAAAACCGTGAATGGTATTTTTCTTACTGTCTAATATTTGTACGGAATACTTTTTAAGCGGCGGTAAAGGAAAGAGTGTATTTAAAACAAAAAATAAAAGTATAAAAAAGAGTATCCCTATGCCGAAGGAATAGGCATAGGGATGTCTTTTAAAATATTTTTTAATACTTACCACTATTCTACAACGATCGTCCCAGCACCGGAGTAAGAATGATACTCTCCATTATACATCGCATCCGCACTCGCTGGTCCCATTTTGAACTTGCCTTTGCTGACTGCCCTTACGACATAGTAATAGTTTTTCGTATCTCTGGTTGCCGAGGTATACAAATTAAGTCTGTCGTCACGTACGTCGAAGTATTCAGGCACCGCGTTGTCCTTGATCCACGGAATCTCTGATTGTTCGGTCAAGCGTGGATTTTCAATTTCAAATCCGGCAGGCAAGATATCTGTAATCACTACATTCTTCACCGTAGATTGATCCAGTGTACTTAAAGACAAACGAATCACTATCAAATCGTTTTGTTTAAATTGATTGGCCGCAATCACTTTTCCGTTTCTGTCAAAGAAGAGTTTTCTGATTTTGATGTATTTATCTTCTTCTTTCACTTCTCCTGTTGCGGACAAGCCTTCGCCTTCCCAGAAGTAATACAGCGTACCTGTTCCGGAAGTTTTAATGTTGATGTTTTTTCCGAGTACATTATTGGTCAGTACCAGATTATTTTTAGCAAACTGACCTACTACTTTTCCATCGGCTGTTACTGTAGCGGTGATGTTGCTTTCATTGGCTTTCTTAGCGAGTTTACCCAAGGCAACAAAAGCAAAAGCCATCTCCTGTGTGTTCAGGTAGGTCTTGCTCTTGATCTGTTCTGACAAATGTTTCGCCAATACACCGATCTGTGCATTGTTAGGATCTGTGTCGATCAACATGTTTAGAGAAATACCCATGTCGCGTATGTACGAATAGAAGTTGCCGCCAAAGCTGTTGATTGATCTTTCACCATCCAGGTTGTTAGGCAGGATCGTACGGAAACTACTGTTGTCGCCTAGTAATTGATAGGTACAAGCCAACAAGTATTTCGAATCAACCGCCAGCAAGTTGAGATTAGACTTGTAGTAGTTCATCGTCGATACTTCCTGGTGTCCAGCCAAAGCCAATACGTACATGGAATAGAAAATTTCTTTCGAGGCAATGTTTTTTACATTGTAGCTGCTGTTGTCCATGTAGTAGTATAAGTCTTCCGTGGATTTGTTTTTCAGTTTGGAAGAAAGGTACGTGTACATTTTATCCATCACATCTGAGTTGACCTGGAATCCTGCTTTCTGTGCTTCATACATAAAGTGTGCAGCATACACCGTTCCCCACCAGCTTTCTTCGTATCCACCGGCCCAGTAGCTTACCGAACCGTTGTACAATTGCATGGCATTCAGTTTACGTATCGCTTCCTGCACATTGTAATCCGGATTTTCTCCGGTGCGGTTTCCTTGTTTCAATGTTTTGATCAGGTCCTTCACATACAGTTGAGGGAAAGCTTTAGAGACGGTTTGTTCTACACAACCGTGAGGATATCCGATCAACTCGTCCAGGTTACCATAGAATTGTGTCAACGGTGAAGTACTGATCACAAGTTTGCCTTTAGCGGAAGCAGGAATGAAATTGGTCGCTGTATTAAACGACTTGGCTTGTCCACCGGTAAGCATTCCTGAATCGGAAATTTTAATCAAGGAAGAAGCAGGTCTCACGTTGATGAAATTATCTTCTTTGAAATCTTCTTTCAAGGCCGTCACTACTGTGGATACACTGACTTCACCTGTCACTAATCCGGCAACCGCTTTGAAGTACACTTTAGACTCGCTGTTGGGTTTCACGTTGATGCGTTGCGGTGCTTTATCCATCAAGGTCAATGGACCTGTCAAGGTTAACTTCACATCTGAGGTAGCAACTTGTGTGGTGGTGTTGGTAATGTTCACCGGAATCAATACCGTATCACCAGGACTTAAGAATCTTGGCAATGAAGTATATACTACTAAAGGATCTGCCACTTTCATATTGGCATGTGCAGAACCGAAGGCATCGCCTTGATATGCCACAGCCATGATGCGCAAGTCACCGGAGAAAGAGGGGATGTCAATCGTATAACAAACCTCTCCATCAGAATTGGTTCTCAAGGGGCCGCTCCAATACGCCATGAGGTTGACTCTTCGGTTGGACATGGGATTGACACGTTTTTCCAAATCGTATCCATCACCGGCCATGGCGCTTTGCGTTTTGTGCAACTCCGGAAGTAAGTTAGGATAGATGTCATAGCTGGTTACTTCCAATGCTTTTTTGCGGAAGAAGTATTCATAGGGATCCGGACTCTGTGTGTTTTTCAATTGCAGAATTCCTTCATCCACGACAGCTACGGTTACCTCTATATCTTTATCCTCACCAGCTTTTATACAAATAGTTTGCTTAGTATTGGAACGGCTACGCGGCACGGCTTTAATGCTCACAGGTAAGATGTGTTTTTTATCGACCGCTTTCAACGGAATAAAACCATGAGCAACAGTCAACGGAATCTGTTGGTTGCTGTGCGGTTTGATTAGTGTGGCCGTAATGTAAGCGTTAGGCAAGAATTCTTTCTTAATAGGAATGGTCAAAGAAGCAGAACGGTGATCGGTTTCTACATAATGGTATTCCAATACGTTGTTGCGTTCAATCGTTACCAGGATCTTTCCGGCAAACGGTGTTTTGAACAACAACTTCGCCTCGTCGCCTACATTGTATTCTGTTTTGTCGGTTTCGATAATCACACTTCCTTCGGTGTTCACTTCAAAAGAAGAGTTGGTCGTACCGTATCCATACGCATAGAATTCAGTGGATACATAAGACTGTGCACCTGGCATAAAGGCACGCACTTCGTATTCTCCAGATGTATTCGGATAGAAATTGTAGATGTAATCCTGATTACCGAAGGCGATGGTTTTTTCTTCCAACACCGTTTCTTTCTTCTCGGATACATAACGGTAGCCGTCGTAGTTGTTACGGATTACCGTTTGCCATTCGTGCTTGATGATTTGCACGCGTGCTTTGGCGCCTGATACGCGTTTGCCGTCTTTGTTCACCGCACAGAAGGCGATAGGCAAAGTTTGTTTGGTACCTACATAAGAGTCGGTGTATTTGATACCCACCAATGTGCTTTGTGTCAACAAATCAAAACTCTTCACAGAATGTACCGGTCTTCCCGATTCGTCAAATACAGTGAGGTATACTTTACCGTCGAGAATTCCATTGTTGATATACGCTCCCGGAAATTCAAAGGATTCTTTAGCGAAGCCTTCTTCATCTGTCGTTCCTTGGCGCAAGTCTTGTTCAAAGGTTCTTTGATCAGATCCTGAAAGGGTGAAGCCGTATCCTTCAAATCCTTTTGGAGAGAAGTATTTTGTTTTCAAAGACATTTGCACTTCGTAGTTTCTTCCGGATGCAGGAGGACCAAAGAAGTTTTCTGCTTTCGCATCCACTTTCAATTCCTGATCCAGCGTCAATGCCGTGCTGTTTAATGTCGTACTGATTTTAATTCTATCCGGAAGAAATTCTTCTACACTGATGTATTTGGACTGTAATAAAATGTCGTTGGCGGTATAGATCTCTGCGGTGTAGGTTCCTGTTACGACGGAAGCAGGCAAAGCAATGCTGGTAGCGAAAGCACCTTCATCGTTTAATGTACCGCGTTTGGTGGTAAACTCTTTTCCATTCGGTAAAGTCAATACGACTTTGATCGGAGTTTTAGCCAATGGCTTCAACTGATGGTCTCTTACCACGGCATTCAAATGCACCGTTTCTCCCGGACGGTAGATGTCTCTGTCTCCATACAAGAAGGCATCGTAACCCGATGGGTTTTCGCGTGATCCACCTACATCGAATCGGGAAGTTTCTACTTCTGAATGGTTAAAGAATAAATAGTTGAAATCATTTTTGTTTTGACAGGTCACCATTCTCACATTGAAGCCTGGTGCTTTCTTTTTAACGTTTTCAAATGTCGCTACTCCTTCACTGTTTGTTTTGGCCGTATACACTTGTTGATTATTGCTACTGACTAAATTGACGGTAGCATTTTCAATCGGTGTGGCATTGATGATGGAATTTACAAATACCATGATTTGGTTATCCGTGGCTTTGGCGATCATACCGATATCAGACAAGGAGACTACTTTCGTGGCATTGATGTAATTGTCGTTATCTGATTGCACTTTCACCACATATATTCCTTTGAAATCATTGACGTTGACAAATTGAAGTGGCAATAAAGAAACGCCATTGTCTTTGCTCAATGATTTGGTAGAAATTGTTTTGTCGTACACAATGTCGCCCAGGTCAGACATGTCCAGGTAATCGTAGTCTGAGTAATAATCCGATTCGTATTCGTAAGAGGAGAAGTAATAACTGTTTTGTCTGAAGAACGCATTGATGTTGTTCTCGTAGATCTTATGCACCGTCACTTGTATGTTGGCTACATTAATGATTTGTAAACCAATATTTTTGAAACCGGCATTGCTCAAATAAATTCCTTTCTTGTTGGCAAAACTGATATAAGGTTCCTGGGGACCAAACACGACTGTTTGCTCATAGTCAGAAGGAAGACGACCGCCGAAGATTCCTTCCAGGTCTTTTTTGATGGTAATACTGTATGTTTGTTTTTCTGTAAACTCTGCGTTGATTCTAAATCCTCCGTTTGTTTTTTCTGTAGTGAAAGCTACTGCCGGATCTATTGAGACCTGACCGTTGATGTTGGTGCTTCCTACTTCCTGGTTGGTGGTCACTTGTAAGTAACCTTTTCCATTTTGATACAAACTTTGAATCTGTATAATTCTAAAATTGTCTTTAGATGGAATGACACTTTTAAAAACGATCGGCTCTTTGGTTTGGTAAGTGCCGGTTGTACATTACAAACCCGGCTTGATGGTGATGACAATCGGCTTGTCGTTGTAATTGCCATTTTCTTTGAGGGCAATGCTGACCAATGAATTGACACCGTTGGTATGGATGTCATAGGCAACAGCAGAACCACCTACAGTA
>JACMQM010000020.1 GCA_014376985.1 Cytophagaceae bacterium
CCTTGCGTCACGAATTAAGTACTAAAGGCTATACGAGAGCCCAATCTTATTCGTGGACTGTTTGTGCTGATCAAACATTTCAATTCTTGTCAAACATCGCAAACGCGAAATAGTGATCGTTCACTGATATGTGTGGAATAGCCGGTATAGTTGATTATATAAATCCTATAGATGAGGACTTGCTTCATCGAATGAATAAACGCATGGCTCATCGTGGGCCGGACGATTCAGGTATATACAAACATGAATCGGTAGGTTTCGCTCACCACAGATTGTCTATCCTGGATCTTTCCATAAATGGTCACCAACCCATGGTGTCTGATTGTGGCAATTACGTTTTAGTGTTCAACGGCGAAATTTACAATCACAAAGAAATTAGAAATGCGATTGCCCATAAGTATTCTTTCAAATCCAACAGCGATACAGAAACCTTACTTTATGCTTTTATCGAATACGGTGATCGCCTGTTTGAAAAACTGGTTGGTATTTTTTCTTTTGCAATATTAGATAAGAAAAAAGAAGAACTCTATGTGGTCCGTGATCAATTCGGTGTAAAACCGTTGTATTATTATCAGAAGGATAACGTATTTTTGTTCGCTTCTGAATTGAAGTCTATGCTGGAATACAAGTCTTATGACAGAAGCATCGATTACAATGCATTAGTCAATTACATTAATTTTTTGTGGAGCCCGGGCGAGCAAACACCTTTTTTGTATACGAAGAAATTGCTGCCTGGTCATTATATTAAACTTAGTACAACAAATCCTGATCGTTTTTCTATCGTGCAGTATTATGATATTCCTTTTACAGGAATATACAGCATACAATCGGAAGAAGAACAAGTATATGAGTTGCAGCAGCGTTTAGAGAAGGCCGTAGAACGCCAGTTACAATCCGATGTTCCGGTTGGTTTCTTTTTATCCGGTGGATTAGATTCAAGCGCCATATTGGCAATGGCCAAAAAAATATATCCCAAAGAACGTTTCCCTTGCTATACGATTGATTCCGGAGATCAGTCGTACGAAGGATTTTCCAATGATTTACATTATGCAAAAATAGTGGCGAATCATTTTAATGTACCGCTAAAAATTGTAAAAGCAGATGTTGACATCGTCAATCATTTTGATCAGATGATTTATCATTTGGATGAACCACAAGCAGATGCTGCGCCCTTGAATGTATTGGAAATCAGTAAGGCGGCGTTGAACGATGGCATAAAAGTATTGCTCGGAGGTACCGGTGGTGATGATTTGTTCTCCGGCTACAGAAGACATCAGGTACTCAATTATGAACCAATATTTCAATTGATCCCCAAATGGAGTGTAGGCCTGTTAAAACAAGGTTTCAGACCTTTTAATCTGTCGCATCCTTCTGTCAGACGAATGAGAAAGGTATTGACGGATTTGGATAAAACACAAGCAGAACGAGTGTTTGGTTATTACAGTTGGATCAGTTTAGGGATTAATAAATCATTGTTCAATGAAACATTGAGAAACCAACCCGCTTTTCAAGCGCATCAGCCACTGCATGATTTTGAAAAATTATGGGGCAATATTCCGAAAGAAGAAAATCTATTGAATAAAAGTTTGTATTGGGAAATGAAAACATATTTGCCCGATCACAACCTCAACTACACGGATAAAATGTCAATGGCCATGGGGGTGGAAACTCGTGTACCGTTTATGGATTTAGACTTGGTGAATTTTAGCACTACGATATCACCGCAGTTGAAAATGAAAGGTAATGTCACAAAATACATTCTTAAAAAGGCGATGGAGCCTTATCTACCTGCAGAGATCATCAACAGACCTAAAACAGGTTTTGGCGCTCCGGTGCGCGATTGGGTCGTCAATAAACTGGATACAAGAATCAATTCCATATTGTCTTCTGAATCGATAGAGGCGCGCGGTATATTTAACAGTAAATCTGTTTCCAGGTTGATCAGTGATAATAAATCTGGTAAGATTGATGCTTCTTATACCGTATGGTCATTGCTTGCTATCGAAAGCTGGATGCGTCAATTCGTAGATGAATAAATAAGATTTCAGATTTCAGATTTCAGACTTCTATTTTTTCTGTCCCAATAAAAACTTCCAAGTAACAATAAACTGGCATAAGGTTCCTGGTATATTTTTTTGAAATACTGAGCAAGAGCATAGCCTTTCGTATACTCTTGCAGGAGGATGCTGCACAAAACCATCAAGATTAATAAAATAATTCCTGTACCGTAAAAGAGCAACGTAAGTTGGAAATAGCTTTTCTTTTGAAAGATTAAGTATACAGCAATGCAGGTGCCAAGAGCTGGATAGATCATATAGAAAAAGGTCGACAACCAACGGGGATCATGCAGCAAGCTGTTTGATAGATCAGATAAGTTAAGGGGGTAAGCCACTTGCTCGGCAGTGTTGCGGGGAAGAAAAAAAGGAAAAGAGGAATCAATGAAATTCAATACATAATCGTAACGGATCAATCCCAATCCAAAGGTTGCAAGACCCAATAAGGCCAATAAGAACCAACGTATGCGCGGTTTATGCATGAGTTTTTTTTGGGGCAATAGCATAAAAATTAATCCAGAGGTACCACAAGTAGAAGATAAAAGAATAGACCAATACGGTAAACGTATACTTGTGATTAAAATCCAAACTTTCAGGACTGTAGATTTTTACGATTAAAAGCCCCATGATGCGAAGGATGTTCACATGGTAAATAAGAAAACAACCGATGAGCACATAAATTATTTTTCTTTTCCAATGCCCATGTGTAGCAAAAATAAAGCAACTGAATAAGGGGAATAAAACCAGACCATTGCAAGATGTAGCAAGTCCTACAAGCCTTTGTCCATGCAGGTAAAACACGTGTTTGTATTCATACTCTACCAATTGTTCTATGGGATAGCCAAGTGCTTTTAATAATACAATAACTTCTTTTGCTTCCATACCTGACAACCAGAAATCAACTCGTTGATCAGGACCGATCCACTGATTGTAAAGCACTACCCAAAAGAGATAGGCCATCAAACAGATCAAAAGAAATCGAATTAGATTTTTATTTTCTTTTAACAGTTGTGTCATGAAGGAATAATTTAAATAGACTGTAAAGGTTTTGCCAGCCAATTACCCTCGACCAGTGAACTCTTTGACAGCAAACGCAATTGACCTTTCGATGAAATGAAATAGACTGCGTAGCCTAAGTCTGTTAAGGCATCAAATAACTTTTCTATGGAAAGGAAATCTTCCGTTGCTTCTGTAAAAATAAGAGGTTTAGATTTTTCGATGGTGTGCTTTGCGCCTTTTAATAATTCAATTTCAGCACCTTGAATATCCATTTTAATAAAATCAACGGTTCGGATATTATTCTTGACCACCCATGAATCGATACTTGTTTGCTGCACTAATACTTTGGCATCTGCAGAGGTTTCATCGTATTTGCTGGCCATGCCTTGGTTACAGAAGTCTTCAGAAAGCACGTTGAAATGAAGTTGCCCGTCGCTTTCTCCCAATGCCTTTTGTTCTGTTTGTACATTTGTACAATGATTAATCGAAAGATTGAGCTGTAGCGTTTGGTAAATATGTTCGACCGGTTCAAAAGCAAGGACTTTGCCATTGGGCCCGACAAGTCGGCTCAACAGAACTGTTTCTGTTCCATTATTAGCACCGGCTTCAAGGATCACTTGTCCTGGCTTGATGTATTCAAACAAGAGGTCATTAGTTTCTTTTTCGTATTGTCCAAAGAAAAATACGTTCCAATCGATTAAGTATTTCGTAAAGACAATGAATTGAAGATTCAACGATTCAAAATAAGGAATGATCAATCTTACCCCTATATAGCGGGCCGATTCATAGTTGTAAAATAATTTATAGAACCTGAAGCGCAATCGTTTAGGAAGTAGTTTGCCCAGTCGTTTTACGAAAAGTAGCCATGATAATTCTGTAAAATAAGAAGAGCTTTTACGCATCTTGTTGATACATTGAGAGTAGATTGAAGCAACAAGAAAGACTTTAATACGCTAAACTACAAAGGCATCCTTAACTTCTTCTGGTTATTGTTCTATTCCACTGATTTTCAGTAGTCAGTTTTGTTATTTGTTGGGATAGCATTAACTTGCCTTCATTGATTTTGAGTGTTTACAATGAAACAAATAATACAGGATTTAAAGAACGGAAATACCATTTTAGAAGAGGTACCGGCTCCGGAAATTAAAAAAGGACATCTACTTATTCAAACTACTTTTAGTTTGGTGTCTCTTGGCACAGAGCGTATGCTCGTTGAGTTTGGTAAAGCAGGATGGATTGCTAAAGCACGTCAGCAGCCTGATAAAGTAAAACAAGTACTGGATAAAATAAAAGCAGATGGCTTGATGCCTACGCTGGAAGCTGTTTTTAATAAACTCGATCAACCTTTGCCATTGGGCTATTGCAACGTTGGGAAGGTTGTGGCGATAGGCGAAGGTGTCGTGGATTTTAAAATAGGCGATCGAGTGGCCTCCAATGGCCAGCATGCAGAATACGTTTGTGTACCCGTCAATCTGGCCGCGCGTGTACCGGCACAAGTAAGTGACGAAGAAGCAAGCTTTACAGTCATTGCATCTATTGGCCTCCAAGGTATTCGTTTGTTGCAGCCTACATTTGGGGAAACTATAGTAGTAACCGGATTAGGACTGATTGGTTTAATTACCGCTGAGCTGTTACTTTCCAATGGATGCCGCGTTATTGGTATTGAAATCGATGAAAGTAAAAGAACGTTAGCGCTTTCCAAAGGAATAGACGTGATCAATCCGTTGAAAGATGATGTAGTAAAGACTGTTCAGTCTTTGACCAATGGCATTGGTGCAGACGGGGTATTGATTACGGCTTCTGCGAAAAACAATGACATCATTTCTCAAGCCGCTCAGATGTGCCGCAAACGAGGTCGCGTGGTTCTTACCGGCGTGGTAGGATTGGATATTCGCCGCTCTGATTTTTACGAGAAGGAAATTACGTTTCAGGTATCTTGTTCTTATGGACCTGGTAGATACGACGATGATTACGAATACAAAGGACGTGATTATCCGATGGCCTATGTACGTTGGACAGAGAAGAGAAATTTCGAAGCGGTGTTGTTTGCAATAGCTTCCGGCAAGCTGGATGTAAAATCATTGATTACGGAAATAGTACCGTTACAGGACTACCAAAAAATATACGGATCAATGGGTAGTGGTCAGTCGATCGCTTCTTTATTGAAGTATCCGGACAATGCACCCTATGCACAAACCGTCAAGCTGAGCACCGCGTCATTGTCGGCTTCTAAAATGAAAGGCATTGCCATTATAGGCGCCGGTAATTTTACTAAAATGACTTTGCTTCCTGCTATGAAAGCGTTGAAGCCAACGATCAGTTACATCGCCTCTGCGGGTGGTGTAAGCGGTACGGCGATGGCTAAGAAGTATGGCATACAAAACAGCACCACAGATTATAAAGCGGTGCTTCAAGATTCAAACACCGGTTTGGTATTGATCACTACACGTCACAACTTGCATGCAAGTATGACAGTTGAAGCTTTGCAAGCAGGCAAACATGTGTTTGTAGAAAAGCCGCTGGCGCTGAATGAAACAGAATTGGATCAAATTGTAAAAGCTCGTGAAGCCTCTGGGAAAATGGTCATGATCGGCTTTAACAGAAGATTTTCTCCTTTTATCAAAAAGATGAAGAATATCTTGGCGGATACACCGATGCATATTGTTGCTACCATGAATGCCGGTTTTATTCCTCCCAACGTTTGGATACACGATCTGTTAATTGGTGGTGGACGTATTGTAGGTGAAGCTTGTCACTTTATTGATTTATGCAATTACCTCACCGGTTCTAAAGTGGTTGCAGTATGTGCCAACGCATTGGGCCCTCAAATAACAGAGCAAACAGATAATGTATCGATCTTGCTGCGTTTTGAAAATGGTTCTAATGCTGTTATTAATTATTTTTCTAACGGAGATAAATCGTATTCTAAGGAACGCGTAGAAGTATTTCAGGATGGTCGTACGTTGATTATGGACAATTACAGGTCCCTGCAAGCTTATGGATTCAAAGGATTTTCATCCATGAAAAGTAAACAAGACAAAGGACACGCAGCACAGTTTGCGGTGCTGTTGGATGCGTTTGAAAAAGGTGGTAAAGAACCGATTCCTTTCGATAGTCTTGTGAATACAACAAAGACGAGCTTTGCGGTATTGACGGCCATTAAAACAGGAGCTTGGGAGAAGATCTAATAGTTGGTAGTTTAATAGTTATTCGTTGTTAGTTACTCACTAAATCAACCAATAACCAACTAGCAACTGCAACTAACAAATAACAACTATATGTTACTACACATCATCGCCGGAGCCAGACCTAATTTCATGAAAATAGCTCCCATCATTGAGGCTATAGAAAAGGCAAAAGCATCAGGAAAGAATATTCATTACCGTTTGATTCATACCGGCCAGCATTACGATAAAAAAATGTCTGGTGATTTTTTTGAACAATTAGGTATTCCTGAGCCGCATGCCAACCTGGAGGCAGGCGGAGGAACGCAAGCAGAACAAACCGGAGCCATCATGGTCCGGTTTGAAAAAGAACTAATGGAACATCCTTCAGAGTTGGTTTTAGTAGTGGGCGATGTTACATCAACTATGGCTTGCGCTATCACCGCTCAAAAAATGGGTGTTCGTGTTGCGCACGTAGAAGCAGGCATACGCTCCGGTGATTGGGGAATGCCGGAAGAAATCAATCGCCTGGTGACGGATAGCATCACCAATTATTTCTTTACAACATCCGAAGTCGCTAATAAAAATTTAATTCAAAGTGGAATAGAAAAAGAGCGTATTTTCTTTGTTGGAAATACGATGATCGATACGTTATTGAAACAACAATCAAAGTTTATCCAACCGCCGTTTTGGAACGAACTTCAATTGACCGAAAAGCAATACCTGGTCATGACCTTGCATCGTCCTTCTAACGTTGACAATCCAGAGCAATTGAAACGATTGCTTCCGGTATTGGAAAAAGGGACGCAGCAATTGCCGGTTGTTTTTCCTGTACATCCACGTACCAGAAATAATTTAGAGAAATTTGGTATCCAATTGAATCATGTAAAAATGGTGGATCCGATGGGCTATCTTGAATTTAACTACCTGGTGAAGCATGCTAAAGGTGTCATTACAGATTCAGGTGGGATTACAGAGGAGACGACAGTCATGAGTATTCCTTGTATGACATTAAGAAATTCTACCGAACGTCCGGAAACATGCACGATAGGCACCAACGAACTTTTAGGCTCTGATCCAAAAGCGTTGGAAGAGGCTTTGCAAAAGTTGTTTTCTAATCAATGGAAAAAAGGTGGCATTCCTCCACTATGGGATGGACGGGCTGCAGAGCGTATTGTCGAACATCTTTTGTCGTTGTACGCATTATAATAAAGCATTTGCTTTTGATTAACTATGAATAAGCTGACACAACTTTATCAGGTATGGAAAAACATGGGTACTCGATACCTGTTGTTTCGCGCGAAGTATGAAGTGCGCAGACGTACCGGTAAACTGCAAAAGCAATTTCCTGTTGCCGCCGATAAATTGACGTTTGCTTCTTTAGACGATTGGCGGATATCTTCTTCCACTTTCTTTTTTGAAGGAAGAGATTCCGTATTGCTACCGCGTGAAGTGAATCCGGCATTGAAGAAAAGAGCAGAACGCATTTTAGCTGGCGAAGTGTTGTTTTTTTCTCACAGCTGGAAACAAGTAAAGGATTGGCATACACATCCCGTATCAGGCTATGAATACGACGTGGGCTTGCATTGGTCACTTATTGAAGATATTGATCCCATAGTAGGCGACATCAAGTATGTATGGGAAAAAGCACGCTTTACTTTCCTGCTAGATATCGTACGTTACGATTATCACTCAGGAGAAAATCATGGCGAATGGGTGATGGATCAAATCTTGTCATGGATAGATAACAATCCTTTGAATCAAGGCCCCCATTACCGCTGCAGCCAGGAAACTTCTTTGCGTATTCTGAACTGGACATTTGCATTACATTTCTATAAGTATTCTACCTGCCTGACGGAAGAACGTTGGCAACGCATACACAATTCCATTTACCGCCAACTCGAACACGTGTTCGATAATATAGGATTTTCACGTATTGCTGTTCGTAATAACCATGCCATTTCAGAATGCCTGGCATTGTACTTAGGTGGATTATTGTTCCCCTTTTATCCTGCCGCAAAAAAATGGAAAGTACTTGGAAAACGCTGGCTGCAGGAAGAGATCGTTTATCAGGTATATCCTGATGGAACATATCTTCAGTTCTCCATGAACTATCACCGTGTGGCTTTACAGTTGATGTCATGGGCCATTCGACTGACAGAACTGAATAAAGAAACACTGGATGAACTCGTTTACAGCAGAGCCAGAAAATCATTGCATTTTTTGCACAGTTGTCAGGATTCAATCAGCGGCCAATTACCGAACTATGGCAA
>JACMQM010000118.1 GCA_014376985.1 Cytophagaceae bacterium
CTATTTGGTATCTATTCAGGTTTATAAAGACGGCTTTAAACCCGCCCGTTTTTTTATCATTGGCAATACTTTTATCATTCTTGGATTCATGCTTCGCTTCACAAAAGATTTGGGCATTGTAGATATTTCAGGAAACATATCTATTGTTGCCATCTACAGCCGTGATGGTGCCATCATTTTAGAGATCTGTATTTTGTTCATCGCTCTTGGCGATCGTTTTCGATTTTTGAAAGCTCAAAAGGAAGAGGCACAGGCGAGAATCATTATGCAGTTGGAAGAGAATGAGACCTTGAGTCAAAAAGTGAACAGAGAGTTGGAGCAAAAAGTAACTGAGCGTACAAAAGAGTTGTCTGAAAAATCGGTAGAACTAGAGCAGCTCAACGTGAAGTTGGAATCGCAAGCATTGGAGATCAACAAGTGGAATCAAATTCTAGATCTTGATAATCATAAATTAAAACAAAAGATCAAACAAGTCAACGAAGCCCGTATCAAGTCTGACGATGTGAGCTACGAAGAATTTCTACAAATCTTCCCGGATGATTTGGCTTGTCAGCGCTATATTGAAGAGATCAAATGGACAGAAGGGTTTCAATGTAAAAAATGCGCCAATAAAAAATTCTTTGCGGGTGCACGAATTTTCTCAAGACGTTGTACTCGCTGTGGTTATAGTGAGTCAGTGACTGCCTTTACATTTTTACACAAGTGCAAATTCTCTTTGGTGAAAGCTTTTTACATCATGATGAAAGTGAACAAATACAGTGATGATGTAAATTGTGCCGAGCTATCCAGAGAATTGGAAATGAGAAAAAGCACCGTTTGGGAATTCAAAAACAAAGTATTGGAATGCAAGGAAGGGAAGAAGATGGACTTGGATTATTTATTACTTCACAACCTTAAATAATAAGAAATCAGAAATCTGATATAATGTCTAAACATGTATTTTCTAATCTGATTTAAGATCTCTGATAGTTTTCTTATTTTATTTGCCAATTTATTTAGTTTTATTCCAAAATGGATTATATTTGCTAATTAAATTAGTTAAATTCATGTACGCCGTAGTCGATATTGAAACGACGGGAGGATATGCTTCCGGCAACAACATCACGGAGATCGCCATCTTTCGTTTTGATGGTAAGGAAGTTATAGACTCTTACCATACGCTGATCAATCCGGAACAGCGTATCCCCAGTTTCATAACTTCTTTAACAGGTATCACTACGGAAATGGTAGAAGATGCACCGACCTTTTCAGAAGTGGCGCAGGACATTCTGGATTTTACAGAAGGTTGTATCTTCGTTGCACACAATGTCAATTTTGATTTCACCTTTTTGAAACAATCGTTCAAAACTTTAGACCTATCGTTTGAACGCAAAAAAATATGTACGGTTAGACTGAGCCGTAAAATATTCCCCAAACTTCCATCTTATAGTTTGGGGAATTTGTGCGGCTCTTTGAATATAGAAATTACCGACAGGCACCGCGCCAAAGGTGACGCAGAAGCTACGGTGAAGTTGTTGAAGTTATTATTGGAGAATGATAACGAGCAATTCATTGATAAGTCTTTGCATCGTAACTCTCGTGAAACCTTATTGCCGGCTCATCTTCCGCGAGAACAGTTTGATGCCTTGCCGGAAGAACCTGGTGTGTATTACTTTCATAATCATAAAAATAAAATTATTTATGTCGGTAAGGCCATCAACATTAAAAAAAGAGTCGTCAGTCATTTTTCTGGAAAACAAAACAGCCAGCAGAGTCAGCGCTTTATGAATGAAATCTACAGCGTGAGTTTTGAACGCTGTGGCAGTGAGTTGGTCGCGCTATTGTTAGAGTCTAATGAAATTAAAAAACATTGGCCAGCTTACAACCGCTCGCAAAAGCGTGTGGTGAAAAATTACTGCATCTACCAATATACCGATCAGCAAGGTTATGCCCGATTATCGGTAGGACTTATTCAAAAGTTTCAGCAAACGATATTGTCTTTCCGCACGGCGATAGAAGCCAGAGACTTTTTAATGGAAGCGGTGCATGAACATGAATTATGCAGCAGACTGTGCGGCTTGCATAAGTCTTCTGTGTTGTGCAAGGATGCTCTGGTCTCAGCTCCTTGTAAAGTATGTGAACAAGGAGAAGACTCCAGTCGCTACAATAAAAAAGTGTCACGCGCGGTCTTATCATTTGCAGAACAACAAGCCACGCTGGCCATCAAACAAAAGGGAAGAACGGAGGAAGAGTTTGGTATTGTACTGATGGAATCTGGAAAATACCTGGGCTATGGATTTGTTCCGCAAGATGTACAGGTCTCCACTTTTGAAGAATTTAAAACATACATTCATTTGTATCCCGATAATCAGGACGTAAGAAGTATCATCGAAAGTTATACCTATAAGGCCGATGAAGCCTCTATGATGTATTTTTAATACCGGATCAACCAAATGTTTGACGAGCACATTTGATGATTTCATTCCGCTATTTATAGAATTTTAATGATTACCCAGAAAGAGTTTTTTGCGAAGTATAATATTTCCGAATTAGAATTCAGGTCTGCCGGCTTAAAGTGGAAAGACATGGAAAAAATTCATGCCGATTTTGAAGAGCGCCGGAAACAATACGAACCCACAGCCAAAGACATTGCCGAGCGTTTATTGCAAGCGAAGAAAGTTCACTCTGTCCGTTATCGCGTAAAGGAAAGCGAACATGTGGTAGAAAAAATTATCCGCAAGAAAATTGAAGATCCTGATAAATCGTATTCGTTGCAAAATTACTATTTAAAACTGACGGATATCATTGGAGTCAGGGCTTTGCATTTGTTCAAAGACGATTGGGAACTGATTGATGATTACATTGTCAAAACATGGGAAACCAAAGAAACACCCATCGCCAACATTCGCAAAGGAGATCCTGATGAATTGATCAAACGTTTTGAAGCGAAAGGCTATGACATCAAAGAGCATAAGTACGGTTACCGTTCAGTGCATTATATCATAGAAACGAGTCCGACGAAACAATCCTTTATGGCAGAACTACAAGTCAGGACAATCTTCGAAGAAGGGTGGAGCGAGATCGATCACAACGTACGTTATCCGTATGATTTGGAGAATCCATTGCTGAAACAATATTTGATTTTATTTAATCGATTGGCAGGTAATGCAGATGAGATGGGAACCTATCTTAAATACTTGCAAACAGAATTGACCAAGAAAGATCTGACGCATCGTAATGCTATCATCGAACGGGAAAAAATGATTGATGAGTTGAAGCAGAAGATTGATACATTAAAGATCGATCAAGAAACCAAACTAGAAATTGGGAGTAGCCTCGATCATTTATTTGTTCGCTCCAAAGAAAGTGAATTGCTCTCCAATCGTTTCCTGGATGAACCTTCTTCCTTGTTTCAGTCCTGGCACTTGTGCGAAAAATGCGGAACGTTATTTAATATGGAAGATTCGATTTCCCACTCGGGTTGCTGTGAAGTGTGTAGGTCAAATTAAGAAATGAGAGATGAGAAAAGAGAAAGAGATATGAGATGTTTTTTTCATCTCCTTTTTCTCATCTCTCATTTCTCTATATTATACCGTGTGCTGTAGCTTTCTTCAGCATATCCACGGTAGACTTGGCCTCAAACTTTTTTAATAGATTTCTTCGGTGCGTACTCACAGTATGATTGCTGATAAAAAGTTGCGTACCTATTTCTAAGGTAGATTTACCTTCGTCTAGCAAAAGCAATACTTCTCGTTCTCTTTCAGAAATGTTATACAGTGTATTGGGTTCCGAAAAACTTTGTGAAAAAATATTTTCAAATATTCCATTACGATCTTTTTTGGCGATCCTTATGGTGATGATTTCATCTTTCTTGAAATCACTAATGTCTGTAATGATTTTCAAACCGAGGATTGGTTTTTTTTCATCAGTTTGCAACACTTTCATTTGGTGTAAGTACCAGCCTTCCGTACCGTCACCACGAATCACTTTAGACGGATAAGATACTATTAAGTCGCTTGCTTCACCGGTTAGTGCATGCCTGTCGAAATAATCAAACATCAAGGGGGATATTTTATGAATGATGATTTGATTCTGAGCCAAAGGAAATATGGTAACTGTCTTTTTTAAGCCATGATTATAAAATCCTCTCGGCTATGTCCCCATGTTTCTTTGATGTTTTCGCTGATATAAAAATATCCCTGCGTTTGGAAATCAAATATCATGGTGATCGCCAGATTGGCATCAAGGAAGGCGAGGAAGTCCGGATTATGAATCAACTCCATCAAGCGAGGCTGAGATAATTCTTTGGGAGTATATCTATTCATGACCGAAGAGATGTCATCGAATAAACGATAAAAAGATTGATCCAATACTTTGTTTTGAAAATGACTGTTTAATATCTTCTTTTTTCTATAATTGCTAAAAATAAAAACAGCAGGATATTATGATCCTGCTGTTTTTAATATCGTTAAAATATTTAGTTGACGCAATATGCGCGGAGCTGGGAAATTCTTACCTTTTAACTCCTCGTTCGTTGCTTCTTTATGCTACAGTGATCTTCGAATCTAAATACACATCCTGTATCGTATTCAATATCTGAACACCTTCTGCAAACGGACGTTGAAAGGCTTTTCTACCGGAGATCAATCCCATACCACCGGCACGTTTATTAATGATTGCTGTTTTGGCAGCATCTTTAAAATCATCTGCACCGGCAGACGCACCTCCCGAATTGATCAAACCGATATTTCCCATGTAACAGTTTGCCACCTGATACCGGCACAAATCGATCGGGTGATCAGTTGTTAACTCTGTATAAATACGTTCATCTAATTTTCCATAAGAAGAACCGCCGGTGTTCAAGGCTTTATAACCGCCATTATTCTCTGGTAGTTTTTGTTTGATGATATCCGCTTTGATGGTTACACCTAGGTGATTCGCTTGTCCGGTAAGATCCGCGGATAAATGATAATCTTTATCTTTTTTGAAAGCATCGTTGCGCAGGTAGCACCATAAAATGGTAAACATACCCAGGTTGTGTGCTTCTTCAAATGCTTCAGCGATTTCAATGAGTTGTCTGCGTGATTGTTCGGATCCAAAATAAATGGTCGCGCCTACACCAGCCGCGCCCATATTCCACGCATTGCGCACCGAACCGAATAACGTTTCATCGCTGGTATTGGGATAACTTAATAATTCATTGTGATTGATTTTTACAATGAAAGGAATTTTATGCGCATATTTTCTGGCGTGTAAAGACAAACCTCCAAACGTTGAAGCCACTGCATTGCATCCGCCTTCAATGGCTAGTTTTATAATGTTTTCTGGATTGAAGTACATCGGGTTTTTTGCGAAAGAAGCGCCGGCACTGTGTTCTATTCCTTGATCTACGGGAAGAATAGAAACATAACCGGTATTGGCTAGTCTTCCTTTTTGAAACAACTGTCCCAAACTACGTAAGGTTTGCGGATTGCGGTCCGAGTGACCGAACATGTCCGTTACATTATTGGGATTAGGTAAGTAGAGATTTTCTTTAGGAATAGTTTTACAAACATGAGAGATCAAGTTGTCATACTCGTTACCCAGCAAAGTTGAAATGTTTTGTGACATAAAATTATATTTTAAATAAGGGATAAGCGAAATGATTTTTGATGGAGGTAATATAGAATTACTAAAACAAAAAGAAAATGAATTCCCCATTTACTTTAATGAACAATCCCTAATGCATTAAGGTGATTTGCATTAGGGATTGAGGCATTGTCTGAGCTCTTTTTTCTTTGAGTACAAACCAGACTTTTACTTTATGGATTGATTCAAAGAAAAAAAGCGAGTGACGAAAGCCCGACCTGACGATAGGAGGGGAATGCCCTTATCACCTTACTCATCAATCCTTTTTAATAACTAAAATCTATCTACTTGCTATCATTCAACATGATCGGTGTATCTCCGTTTGTGATGATGACTTTAGCGTTAGGTGAAGTCGTGAGGCCTTTCATCATATCAATGTATTTATACTTCAACGCCACAGGTGTCATGGCTTCGTTGATGATCTGTTGCGCTCTTTTGATCCCTTCTGCTTCCACTACAATTCGATCGGCTTCTTTTTGCTGTTTTAGAATAACATATTCCATTTGCATCGCTTCTTGTTGGGCCTGCACTTTATTTTGAATGGCTTTAGAAATCTGATCCGGCAATACGATGTCTTTCAATAATACGGCATCAATTACAAACCCATATTTTTCTACTGCTTCTATCATTTGCATCTTAATGGCATGTTCTATTTTTTCGCGTTCAGTAGCGTAAAGTTCCGTCGCGTAATACTTCGCTGTGATTTCACGTGTCGTGGCTCTGAAGTTGGTCATGATAGCGACTTCCTGATAGTTTTGGCCAAACATCACGTATACTTTTTTAATGCTGTCTGCATTTACATGGTACAATAAACTCAGTTCTGCATTGATACTTAATCCTTCTCTAGTAGGAACAATCAATTGACTGTACACTTCCGTAACCCGAACATTGATTTTAATGATCTTATCGGTAAAGGGGTTGAAACCTTTAGCGCCGCTTAAGATGGGTTTCGGTTTGATTACACCGACACGTTGTATCATACCGACTTCGCCCGGGCGCACGATAGTGCAGCTTGCAAGGGCCAAACAAATTAGAAAAGCAGATACATGGAACGTTTTCATAAAACAAGTGGTTAGAGTATGGACGAATCTAGTTTGTTATTCTGTGCTAATTCTGTAGACTGAAAAAACAGCTATTTTTACTATCTTAGCAATGAATTTTGTACTCCATAAAAGCATGACTCGCGAATCCACCTATCAGGCTGCTAAAACAGTTGCACATAAAGTCGAAGAAATTTTCCAGAAACATAGAGACCAAGCGTTTCATAATGGAAAAGATAATTTAGCAGATATACCACGTGCTGATCAGATACAAAGTATTATTGAAGCCGCTTTCTGGATTAGTCTTCGTAGAGAAGAAGGTCATTCACCTCGTATATCATTAGCGTTTCTTTCTCCTGAACAATCGGGGCAGCCGATCTCGTTTGCTCAACCCATACCTCTTGATCCGGCAATGCTAACGAAGATCGCTCCAGGCTTTGAACGTGCCGGTGTACATTTGGGTGTATGGTGTAAGAATGAAGAAATGTACGTGTGGGGTGCTACGTTTCAGATTCCTAATTTGTGTTTTGTCATTGATGTTTCTGAACCAGGCTTAGTCGTTATCAAACACCGTCGCTCGGATGCATTGGGTAAGTTCTCCAACGTTGCGGTGCTTACGGGTGATGAAGTGAAAATTGTAGACGATTATAATGTCGGCTTACCGGATTGTCCTTCGTTGCTGAAGACCTTACTGGATCAAGGGTCTACAGCAGGCAACAATGATACGTTGAATGTATTACTTCAACTTTCCGTATCTATACGCGAACATAGAAGAGGAGGAACTTTATTATTTGTTCCTGCCGGTTCAGATGTCTGGCGTGAATCCGTGCGTCATCCTTTGCATCACTCTATCGATCCCGCTTTTTCAGGATTATCTGATCGAATGAGAGAGAATGTAAGTGAAACGAATTTTACTTTATGGCGCAATGCCATCAGCAAAGAAGTAGAAATCATTGCAGGACTTACTGCTATTGACGGTGCCATTGTAATGAATGACAACTATGAACTGTTAGCCTTTGGTGAAAAAATACGAAGAAGAGAAGGTGGTTCCGCAATCGAACAAGTAGTAATGACAGAACCCGTATTAGGTGGTGAAGCACAAATCGTAGATCCCGCACAAAACGGCGGCACACGTCATTTGTCTGCGGCTCAGTTTGTCTTTGACCAGCGTGATGCCATGGCGCTCGTGGCTTCTCAAGACGGTAAGTTCACGGTGTTTACCTGGTCTGAATGCGAGAACATGGTGCAGGCTCATCGGATTGATTCGTTATTGTTGTAGATAGATTTTATTAAAAAAATAATTAAGATTTAGTCGATTAAGATAAGGAGTTTGGGTAGAAAGATTTGGGCATGCCCTTGGGGTCGGAGGAACTAACGTTCGCAATCTTCGCACTCTCGTGCTCGATTGTGCTGCCAGTCCTCGCTCGGATCAATCATACCTTGATAACCAGACTTCATTGCTCGCTGTGGGCTTTCCGCTACTATTTTTTACGCAGCCATATATCTATAATATATTGATATTCAGGTATTTGTGAAATTAAATAATGCTAATAAAAATAGCTTTTTATTGTCTAAACCCATATATTGCTAATATATTTAGTAATATATGCTACTCAATTGCCACAGTCATTTTAGTTTAAGATACGGCACCTTGTCACCAGCTAAATTGGTTGGCGAAGCTGTGAAGCATGACATAGAGGTATTAGCCTTGACAGATATTCACAATACCTCTGCTTCTTTTTCTTTTTACAATGCCTGCAAAAAAAACAATATTAAACCGGTGCTTGGTATCGAATTCCATGAGGATGATTGTTTGCTGTATATTGGTTTAGCTAAAAACAACAAAGGGTTTCAAGCCTTGAATCATTTTTTATCTCAGTACAATCGCTCGTCACAACCATTGCCTTCCTCTGCACCTTTTCTGGCAGACGTATATTTTATTTACCCATGGAAAGCGAAGTCGATACAAGATTTGAATGAAAACGAATACCTGGGCATTCGCATCGCCGAGTTAACGCGTTTTCGTTTTTCACCGGAAGCCAAGCAGCAAGGACGTTGTGTGATGCTTCATCCGGTAACCTTTAAAGATAAGAAAGGCTTTAACGTCCACCGTTTGTTAAGGGCGATTGATAAAAATACTTTGTTGTCCAAATTGCTTCCTCATCAACAGGCACAACCGGACGAGTGCATACTGCCCCTCACAGAACTGCATCATGCCTACGAAGATTTTCCGGCAATCATTGAAACGACAAAACAATTGTTGAATCAATGCGAAGTCATACTGGATAATGAGGTGAAGAATAAAAAATGTTTTACAAACAGCAAAGAAGAAGACCATGCCTTATTAGAGCAACTGGCCATGGAAGGATTGGCTAAACGCTATCCGTCGAATAATAAAGAAGCCTTGCAGCGCGTACAGAAAGAATTGGAAGTGATCTGTCGGTTGAACTTCAACGCTTATTTTCTCATCACCTGGGATATTTTACATTATGCAAAAACACAAAATTTTGCGTATGTAGGAAGAGGCAGTGGTGCCAATAGCATTGTGGCATATTGTTTATTCATTACAGAAGTAGATCCCATCAAACTGGATTTATATTTTGAACGTTTTCTTAATCCTTACCGTACTTCACCGCCGGATTTCGATTTAGATTTCGAACATTACGAACGGGAAAAAATTACTGAGTATATTTTCAAAAAACATGGTATAGAACACACCGCTTTGCTGGCTACTTACAATACATTTAAAGGCAAATCGATTTTGCGTGAATTAGGTAAAGTATTTGGCTTACCTAAACAGGAGATAGATGCCATGGTCAATGATCGTGCAGTATTGCAAACCAATAATAAGGACCGTGATAAAATCATAGATTTGATTTTTACCTATGGAAAAGAATTAGAAGGGATTCCCAATCATTTGTCCATTCATGCAGGAGGTATTTTGATTTCAGAAGCTCCTGTTAATTGTTATACCGCTACTGATCTGCCTCCCAAAGGTTACCCTTTGACGCACTTCGATATGTTTGAAGCAGATGAAATGGGTTTGTACAAATACGATATACTGGGCCAACGAGGCTTGGGACATATTCGTGATGCCAAGAAAATTATTAAAAAAAACAGAGGTATCGAAGTAGAGTTTGATACTCAAAAGGCCATCGATGATGAATTAGTAAAACACGCTTTATTTACAGCAGATACCGTAGGTTCTTTCTATGTGGAGTCACCTGGCATGCGCATGTTGTTTAAAAAATTAGAATGCAGAGATTACCTGACGTTGGTGGCGGCCAGTTCTATCATTCGTCCCGGTGTGGCTCAGTCCGGCATGATGAGCCAATACATTCATAATTTTCGCAACTCCGGTAAAGTACAATACCTACATCCGCAAATAAAGGAATTGTTACAGGAAACGTATGGCATCATGGTATACCAGGAAGACGTGATCAAGGTCGCACATTACTTCGCCGGTCTGGACATGGGTAAAGCCGATATCCTGCGCCGGTCAATGTCTGGGAAGTTTAAGGGTTCGAAAGGATTTGATTCCATTAAAGAAGAATTTTTTCAGTCCTGTTCTGATAAGGGACATGAATTATATATTGTACAAGAGCTGTGGAGGCAAATAGAAAGCTTCGCTAGTTTCTCTTTTTCGAAGGCACACTCTGCTAGTTTTGCGGTAGAGAGTTATCACAGTTTGTATTTAAAAGTTCATTATCCCATGGAATTTTTCGTAGCGGTATTGAACAACGAAGGTGGTTTTTATCCCCGCGAATACTACATACAACAAGCCCGCATGGCTGGAGCATTCATTCATGCACCTTGTGTGAACAAAGGCGATTACTTAGATACTATTGAAGGAAAACAACTTTATGTAGGCTTTCGTTACATTCATTCATTGGAAAATAAAATAGGAGAGGTCATTGCGATGGAACGTTCTGTCAATGGACCTTATAAAGATCTGTATGATTTCACCAAACGCATTCCTGCTTCTCATCAACAATTGATGCTATTGATTCGTATCGATGCGTTTCGATTTACAGGGAAGTCAAAAAAGGTATTGCTGCTGGAAGGATTTCGTTTGTTTTCCAAAACAGCACACATCTCCCGCGGCATGGAGCTTTTCGAACCGGATTTGAAAGAACTGGAATTGCCGGAGTTAAAAAGCTTTACTTATGAAGAAGCTTACGATCAAATCGAATTGCTGGAGTTTCCTTTATGTTTTCCCTTTGACTTGCTGCCCGAAGTATATCATACCGGCGTGTTGGCTGCTGATCAGATGAAGTACTTAAATAAAAAAGTAACGATGATCGGTTATTTCGTTACACTGAAAAACAGCCACACCTCTAAAGGTGACCGCATGGCCTTTGGACATTTCTATGATAGAAAAAGCAAAACGTTTGATACGGTGCATTTTCCTCCGTCATTGAAACGTTACCCGTTCAAAGGAAAAGGATTTTATAAACTTACCGGAAAAATATCGGAAGAGTTTAATTACCCCACATTGGAAGTGGATTACATGGAAAAATTACCCATCGTACAAAAACAAATCATATGATGCACGACAATGAAAAACGCTCCATCGTACATATGGACCTGGATTCTTTTTTTGTTTCTGTAGAAGTAAAAAAAAGGAGAGAGCTCCGCGGGCATCCTGTCATCATTGGCGGTTCGAGTGATCGTGGGGTCGTTGCCTCATGCAGTTACGAGGCCCGTAAGTTTGGTGTACATTCTGCTATGCCTTCCAAGATGGCTCGTTTGCTTTGTCCTCATGCCATCTGGATCAAAGGGGATATGGAAGAATACAGCAGGGAGTCTAAAGTGATTCGTGAAATCATTTCTTCCAGAGCGCCCATATTTGAACAGGCTTCCATCGATGAATTTTACCTGGACATTTCCGGATTGGATAAATTCTTTGGCTGCATGAAGTGGACAAGCGAGTTGAGACAGTACGTGATGAAAGAAGCGGAGCTGCCGATTTCTTTTGGATTATCAAAGAATAAAATGGTATCCAAAGTTGCTACCGGAGAATCCAAACCCAATGGGCAATTACAAATTCCTTTCGGCAACGAGAAAACTTTCCTTTCTCCTTTGGGTGTAGAAAAAATACCGATGCTTGGAAGAAAGACAGCGGAACAGTTGCAGCAAGTCGGTGTAGTGGATGTGAAAACATTAAGTGCCATGCCCGTAAAGATATTGGAATCAATGTTTGGTAAAGTAGGACCTATACTCTGGCAGCGCGCCAATGGTATTGATCATACGCCTATAGAACCTTATTCGGAACGTAAATCCATTTCTACCGAAACCACTTTTGAATCGGATACTATTGATGTAAAGATGTTGCGTGCAAAGATGTTGAAGATGGTGGAAGAGTTATGTTTTTCTTTGCGCAAAGAAAATTTCCTTACAGGATGCATTACAGTAAAATTGCGTTATTCCAATTTTGATACGCAAACCAAACAATGTTCTTTTCTCTATACCTCATCCGATGAATTTCTGATGGATAAAGTAA
>JACMQM010000119.1 GCA_014376985.1 Cytophagaceae bacterium
GCCCAAACACGTTCTACTTCAGATTTAAGCGTACCGTAAAAACCGCCCGGATAAACTTCTTCCCATTCGGCAAAAGCTTGTTCGTCTATTTTGTGTTTGAATTCTTCGGGAGTAAGGAAATAATAATCTTTGCCGTTTTCTTCGTTGCGACCTCTGCGGTCGCGGGTACAGGCGGAGATGGAAAAACCTAAGTTGGGAAATTTGGAGATCAGGTGTTTAACAATGGTTGTTTTACCAGAACCTGATGGAGCGGAGAATACAATTAATTTACCACTCATATTATTGATTCAATTTATTTTTAATGCAGTTGATCAAATCGCTCGGAACTTCTTTCTTGGCAATCTTATATTTGATCAATTCCTTTACCGCTTTTTCAATGTGATAATGCTGATAACAGGGAGAACAACCATTGACGTGCTCGTTGAGGTATTTGATTTCATTTTCCGTCGCTTCGCCGTCCAGCACGCTATATAGCAACGATAAGCAATCCTTACAGCAGGACATAGGTGTTTTCTTTATACCTAGTAAAGATTGAATAGAACTGAGTAATCCTTTCTCCATAATCGGGTGATATATTAACTTTCCTTAGTGTTCGTTTTTTCTTTAAATCCCATTTGTCCCGCATATTCACGAAGCTTGTCTTTTAAGATCGAGCGCGCTCTATGAAGTCTTGAACGTACGGTGCCTATTGGGATGTCCAGTATTTTGGCCATTTCTTCGTACGTAAAACCTTCTATATCGCAAAGTACAATTATGGTGCGGAAATCAACGTCCAGGGAGTTAAGTGCCATAGCTACTTCGTCACCGATGAGGTCACGTATACTATCTACCCTTAGATCCGATGTGATGGGTTCGTTCACATCGTCAGAATTGTAATAAGCCTCTACCTCTTGATAATCTACTTTGTTTGGCTCTTTACTTTTTTTTCTGTAATCGTTTATGAAGCTGTTCTTCAGGATTCTAAACAGCCATGCTTTGGCATTAGTTCCCTGCTCATAAGATTCAAAAAATCTATAGGCTTTTAAGAATGTATCTTGCACCAGGTCATTCGCATTGTCTTCATCCAGTGTAAGCCGGTAGGCAAAGTTATAAAGGGGAGAAAGCAAGTGCATGAACTCCTTTTCATAAGCCTTGTCTTTTTCCTCTTTGCTACCGTATTTGCCTTGATACATGTCGTTTGACATAAAAAAGCGTTTAATTAATGTATATTTGCCGTAAGTGGCTCTTACAAATATAGTTTTTAACGCTAAATTATCGAAGGGATTAACGGTAATTCGTTAAATACAGTTCAGGCCCTTACTGTGAGTGTATTATAAATAGATAAGACTTTGACTATAGCACATATATATACCCAGTCCGGTACCAATGACTGGAAAAACAAATGGATTTTAGTTTGTGCCCTTGCGCTTATTATGGGTTTGTATCTGTCATCAGCCATGATGAGTATCGGGATGATTGCTACGGCGCTTTTATTGTTTACGCCGGGTGCGATTTCTCAAATAGGATCGAATTTAAAAAGCCAGCCCTTATACATCCTGCTGTTTGGCATTTTTGCCTTCTACTTGGTTTCCGGTTTATATTCTGATAATCTTCATTATTGGGGGGAAAGGGTACAAATTAAATTGCCTTACCTATTGCTTCCTTTATCTTTTGCGGCGGTAAGTCTGACCAAGAAGACGCTCTATATTATTTTGTATGTATTGTTCATCACAGTGTTGATTGGTGCTATTTGGTGTCTGATCAATTTTATGCTGAATTACGATGCTATTGTAGAGTCTTATCTCCATGCTAAAATAATGCCTACTCCTTTTGATGTAGGACATATTCGTTTTAGTCTGATGAGCACTTTCTCTGCTTTCATTGGTTGGGTCTTATACAAAGATCAGTTTGTATTCAAGGCACAATGGGAACGCTATATATTACTTGGCGGTGCTTTGTTTCTCGTAATCTTCTTACATATTCTTTCTGTTAGAAGCGGTCTATTGGCCTTCTACGTAGCGGCAGGAGTTTATTTAATTCTCGAAGCCTGGAAAAATAAAAATTTCAAACAATTAATCATTAGTGTACTTTTCCTGGCCGTGATTTCATGCGCCATGTATTTCTTATCTCCGACTTTACGCAATAAAGCGAGTTACATGAATCAGGATGTTTCGCGTTTTCA
>JACMQM010000120.1 GCA_014376985.1 Cytophagaceae bacterium
GTCTATGCAAAACCGGATTCGATTAACAGAGTTATTGCAAAGACGTTCTTATCCGATTACAACAGATCCTCCAATAAAGACAACCATTCCCTGATCATTCCTTACAAAGTAGATCCTGTTCAAAAGGAAAAACTATTGAATGGCTTTGAAAAGAATGAACACATCTGGATCATTGACCGTCAATCTTTAATCAACAAGTTTGCCGCCATCATCAACAGTGATTTTCAATATGTATTAACGATCAGTTCTTTGCTAGTATTGATTGTATTGTTTCACATGTTTGGCCGGATAGAACTCGCGCTGATTACGTTCCTTCCCATGGTCATCAGTTGGGTTTGGATTTTAGGGATCATGGGCGTCAATGCCATTCATTTCAATATCGTAAACATCATCCTGTGTACCTTCATCTTCGGGCTGGGGGATGACTTCAGTATCTTTATGACCGAGGCCAAGCTCAGTGAATACAAACAGGGTAAACACAACCTGGGCATATACCGTTTCGCTATTTTGCTCTCTTGTATCACTACTGTTGCCGGTATGGTGGCTTTGTTCTGGGCCAAGCATCCTGCCATCCACTCTATTGCTTTTATTTCGGTAGTTGGTATTTTATGTGTCACAGCTGTTTCCTTTTTGATTATACCGGCGCTGTTCGATTGGTTCATTACCAGTCGTGTGAAGAAAGGAAAGTTCCCCCTGACCATAGTCGATATACTGAAGTCGATATACTTATATTTTATTTTTGTGTCAGGATGTATCCTAATGAATATCCTGGTACTTATTCTGAAGCTATTAGGCATTGATAAAAAATTAAAAGTCCGCTACTTTGTCAATTTTATGATCATGCTTACCACTCGAGGATTGGTGTATTCTATTTTCTTCATGAAGAAAATAATCACTATAGATCCTGTGGTGTTGAGCAAGCCATCCATCATCATTGCCAATCACTTGTCGTTTATTGATATTGTTGCTACCACGATGCTGAAACCCAAAATTGTATTGGTAGCAGCAGACTGGGTTTGGAATGTTCCGATCATGGGAAAAGTATTGGAGGCTGGAGGCTACATCAGATCGTCAATGCCTCCTGAAGAACAGTTGAAATTATTCAAGCAACGCTTGGCAGAAGGGTATAGCATTGTGATCTTCCCGGAAGGTACTCGGAATACAGAAGGAGGAATTAAACGTTTTCATAAAGGAGCGTTTTACCTGGCGGAGGAATGTCAGGTGGATATTCTGCCATTGGTTATACAGGGTACCAAAGATTGTATCACCAAAGGCGACGATTACATTGTAAAATCGGGATATGTAGTGATTAAAGCTTTACCTGTGATCAAGGCTTCTGATACGCAATTTGGAGCCACTTACCAGGACAGGTCTAAGTTGATCAGAAGATATATGGAAAAGCAGTACGAGTTACTGAGATTGGAAATAGAAAAACCACGTTACTTTAGGGCTCGTTTGCTAAAAAATTATGTCTATAAAGGAACCGTATTGGAATGGTACCTATGGGTAAAAATACGCATCGAAAAGGACTACGAGTTATTTAATCAGTATCTGCCTGCGAAAGGATTAATACTGGATCTGGGTTGTGGTTATGGTTTTATGGCCTATATGCTTCGATTAATGAAGCCGGAGAGAAAAATCATTGGAGTTGATTATGACGAAGAAAAAATAGAAGTGGCCAATCACAGCGTATTGCGTGATGAAAACATTTCCTTTGTAGTTTCAGATGCCACTACATATCCTTTATTACATTATGATGCAGTGGTAATCAGTGACGTATTACATTATTTACCGTTGGATAAACAAAAAACATTGATTCGTAACGTCATTGAAAGTCTGAATCCGGGTGGTACGTTACTCATTCGTGATGCGGACACGCAAGTTAAGAAAACACACTTTGTAACGCGATGGAGCGAAATTTTCTCTACTCAAATTCTAAGTTTCAATAAAACAGGTGTAAATCAATTGGAGTTTGTTCCTTTAGCCGAAATTCTTTCGGATATTAGTAAGGAATATCCAGTGAACATAAACAAAATAAGTTTGCAAAAGCACACCTCTAATGTGTTGTTTCAAATTATCAAGAATCAGGAGTAAGAATGGAAAAAGAATTCGATTTTGTAATCATCGGTAGTGGATTAGGAGGCTTGTACTCTGCTGCTATGTTGGCCAAAGAAGGATACAGTGTCATTGTATTGGAGAAGAACAGACAGCTAGGGGGCTGTCTACAGATTTTCTCGAGAGATAAAGTGATTTTTGATACCGGTGTTCATTACCTGGGTGGCCTTGATAAAGGTCAAAATCTTTACCGTTACTTCGATTACTTAGGCTTGATGGATGTCATCAAGTTTAAGAAACTGGATATGGACGGCTTTGATCAAATCAGCTTTGGCGATGATCCGGTGCAGTATAAGGTTCCTCAAGGATATGATAATTTTATCAATTACTATGCAGGTTTTTTTCCTGAAGAGAGAGCAGGTATAGAATTGTTTTGCGATAAGATGCGCGAAGTATGTGCCAAGTTACCATTATACAATGTAGAGGTAACGAACGACTTAGACTTCATGCAATTTGTATTGAATGATAAGCCGGTAGATGAAGTCATTAACTCTTGTGTTAAGGATCCTGCATTGAGACGTCTATTAGCTGGTAATAATGCGTTGTACGCCGGCATGCTTGGCGTTACACCATTTTATGTACACGCCTTAGTGATCAATTCATACGTTGAAAGTTCTTATAAATGCGAAAAAGGAGGAGCTCAAATTAGTTTGGCCTTATCCAAAATTATTCGTCAATACGGTGGATTGATCAGGGCTCATGCTCACGTTACGAAAATCGAGACAGACGAAAAGAAAGCTACTTGTGTTGTGTTAGAAAATGGGGAAAAAATCTACGGAAAAAAATACATTTCTGCGATTCATCCCTCTGTAACTCTTGATCTGGTGGGCGAGACAAAGATGCTTCGAAAAGCTTATAAGTCGAGAATCAGCATGTTAAAAAATTCCGTATCAGCTTTTATTGTATATGTAGTGCTAAAGGAAAAAACTATTCCTACTTTTAATCACAACAAATACTATGTGAAGTGTAATGACGTTTGGAATAATGAGATCTACACGGAAGAAGAGTGGCCGAAATCAGTTGCGATTTTCACTACACCTTCTAAAGATCCGGAATACTGTGACGGTCTAATTATTATGTCTTACATGCAGTATGACGATGTCAAACAATGGGAAGACACGTTCAATACCGTAGCACAGGAAGATGAACGTTCAGAAGAATACCAACAGTTCAAAAGAGATAAGGCCCAGAAAGTACTTGATCTCGCAGAAGAAAAAATACCTGGTATACGAGAACATATGAAAAGCTTTTATACCTCAAGTCCATTGACCATGAGAGATTATATCGGTGGAGAAGGAGGATCGCTTTATGGTATCGTCAAGGATCATCGGGATCCTTTGAAAACATTAATACCGCCTCAAACCCGCATACCCAACTTATTTTTAACAGGACAGAATACTGTTATGCATGGAGTCTTGGGAGTGATTGTTGGAGCTGTTAAAACATGCAACGAAATCCTGGGAGATAATTACCTCATTACAAAAATAAAAGAAGCTACACTGGATAAACAGGTGGTCAACGAACCTAAAAACTAATCATGGAATTTTTTACTACCGAAAAGAAAAGAGCGATTGAAGCTCAGCACGAAGCGCAGAAAATAGCATTTGGACCAGTCGTTTTTCAGGCGGTAAGGTGTTTAAGAGACCTCGGAATACTGGAATTAGTAGCAGAAAGTGGTGTGTTAGGAATCTCTTTGGAAGAGGTCTACACCAAGCAGAACTTAAGCGAATACGGCGCCAGGGTGCTATTAGAAGCAGGACTAGGCATTGGAGTAGTAAAGATCCAGGACGATCGTTATTTATTGACCAAAACAGGCCATTTTATCCTTTACGATGAAATGACACAAGTCAATTTTGATTTTACTCAGGACATCTGTTACCTGGGTATGTTTGATTTGAAAGAATCTATAGTAGAAGGACGCCCAGCTGGGTTGAAAGTGTTAGGTCCATGGAATACCATCTATGAAGGCTTGTCCAAACTAAAGGATCCTCTAAAGAAGAGTTGGTTTGAATTTGATCACTTCTATTCCGATAAAGCATTTCCGGAAGTTTTGCCTTTAATCTTTAAAAATAAGCCAAAGTCCTTGTATGACGTTGGGGGAAACACTGGTAAATTTTCTTTGCAATGTGTTAAACACGATGCAGATGTTAAAGTGACCATCGTGGATCTACCGGGTCAGTGGGGTATGGCAGAAGCAAATATTAAAGCAGAAGGTTATTTGGATAGAATCAGCGGTTATCCGATCAACTTGCTGGATGAAAGCCAGGCTTTACCGAAAGGAACGGATGCGGTATGGATGAGCCAGTTTTTGGATTGTTTTTCTGAAAAGGAGATCGTGTCCATTTTAAAGAGAGCAGCAGATGCATTGAATCCTGGAGGGGCCGTTTACATCCTCGAAACCTACTGGGATAGGCAAAAATACGAAGCAGCAGCATTCAGTTTACAGATGACTTCGCTGTATTTTACAGCCATGGCCAACGGCAATAGTCAAATGTACCACTCTAAGAATATGATTCAATGTGTACACGCTGCAGGACTTTATATCGAAGAGGATATCGATGACATCGGAGTAAGCCATACATTGTTCAGATGCAAGAAGAAATAGTTGTTAGTGGTTAAGTTATTAGTTAAGCATAAAAAAAGGCCTTTGATTGAGATCAAAAGCCTTTTTTTATTATGTTTTTTAACTAACAACTAACAACTAACAACTAACAACTAACAACTAGTAAAACGTCTCTTGTGGCGGGACTTCTCCTCTTTTTTTGCGTTTGCTGGGAGCAATGTATTTATGTTCAAGATCTTCAGATTCAATAACCTTCTGTTGTTGTTTTTCTAGGTGTTTTTTTAATTCCTTTTGGTCTTGCTTTGCCGTTTTTTTACTGTCTTTACGGGGAAGTGTGGCACTGGAAGTCTTATATGGACTCTTACAAAAAGTCAATAAGGTGAGTGTGAAGAGGATCAGGAGTATGCGAAACATAACCATAACGGATTATATACTGCTAAATTAATCAAAAGTTCTATTCCGGAGTGTAAACGGCAAAGGTTTTATCTGTATAGAAGACAATCATCTTTTCTACCGTCTTTCCATTTTGAAAAGCTTGTGAAGGCAATGGGGAAGATTGTTTGTGGTTTACAGGAGATTCATTAGACACATCCTGAGCGGGGGATTCGATGATCTTAGTCTCCATTCTTACCTTAGCCGGAGGTTCTACAAAAGCTGCTTTAACGGGCTGGGCCATTGTACTAGATTGCTGTGCGGCTGTGTTTTTAATAGATATGGCTTCCAATTCTTGATCGGAAAATAAGTTGAGCTGTTTCATTGTACCGATACCGGATAATAACCACCAAGGATTCAATTCAGAGAATCGCATGAGTATTTTTTGAATAACATCGAGGCTGGGCTTGTTGCGCCCTGAAAGAATATGCGAGATAATAGGCCTTGGTACGTCTATGGTATCCGCAAAGGAGGAAGGAGAGTAGCCCAATTCCTCCATGATTTCTTTTACTCGCTCAGCTAGTAAGTGTTCCATGATTACAAATGTAACAAGAAATTCATTTACAAATGTAATCACAAGTGTAAATAGATAAATACTTGATTTACAATATATTAAATATACAGTTTACATATGTAATAACAAATGTAAACTAGTAATACGGTATAATATGGAAAAGATACGAGAGTCATAACTTGCTGTTTTTTAGAATAGACTTGCTCTGCCCGATTTTGTAGATAAAAACAACGAGATAACAAATGAAAATAACATTCTTTTTATGCCTTGTCTATACACTTTTTTTAGCTTTAAGTCTATGTTTAATAGTGAGTTACAGGGTAATAAAATGGTCCACTTGGCCAATTAATATTTCCCTATTGAAGATTATACTCAAGCGAATACTTATTGCGAAAAATTAGCCGCTAAGTACCCGGAAAATGAACATTTCGATTATTACCTGGGAGTGTGTTATTACAAGTTAGGCAATACCGACAAGGCGTTTAATTACTTTAAGAATGAATATTCAGTTATTTATAAGACAGATGATTATGAATTATAATATTACCTTGCCCGCTCTTTTCACATGGCACACCATTTTGAAGAAGCGATTACGCACTACATGTTGTACTAACAAAAGGTGCAAACCGATGGCAACATCAAAACGTATCCTCATACACTGACGGGATTAGATGCCGAAATTGGTCGCTGCCATGTGGGTATAGAACTGATGAAAAAACCACTGGAAGTTCAGATTGAAAATGTAGGA
>JACMQM010000121.1 GCA_014376985.1 Cytophagaceae bacterium
TCTGTTTCTCAAGTGGCCATATGGCCAGTGCAGGACATGCTGGGATTAGGACAGGAAGCAATAATGAACAGACCCGGCACAATTCATGGAAACTGGTTGTGGCGCTTGTCTTCCAATGATCCGTTGAGTTCTGATCTATCTAAAACTATAACGCAGCAATTGGCTATGTACAATCGCTTGGTAAGTAAAGAAGAATAATTTATTCGAAAACAAATACGTTTTTACAAGTGCTGCATTCGTATGTTTTCTTTGATATAGGTCTCGAAAACAACGTGACGAAAACAGAAAACCAAGTAGGTTGGTTTTTGTTTTCTGTTATATCATGTACATCGTGAAATCCGCATTGCGGACATTGTACTTTGTGTTCTGTAGAATTGGTAAGTAATAAGGCATTTGCCCTAGGCCCATCTTCTACTCTCACCATCAGTTTGATGCCTCCTAAGGCATTTGCATAAAGAGGATTGATGCCTATAGAATGCTCATCCTGCAAAAAACAAAAGATGTCATTTGACTCCAGCAACCCTTTCACAATGTTAGCTTCTACCGGACTGTCAAATCTTTTGAGGATGATGGTTTCCATGCTTTAATATATCAAATTTTAAAGACATTAAAAACTATTGTCAGCTGCAAACTGACTGCTACAGCCAGACAAAGCAACCAAGTCATCCACCAGAATAATGTGATACCTGTTTTTTTCACCGCTTGATAATAAAAGAAAATCATCGCGATAACAGCAATAATAAGTGATGCGATAAAAAAGGGTGTGCCTGCTTCAAGATGGAAAGATGCGCTAAGGCAATAAGGCACAAGCAATATTGAACCTATCAGACAAACCCATCCGATGTTTCGTATAAAATCCCACTTCTTTTCTTTTAAAAGTAAAAACCCTGCTATCAATTGAATTGTCCATTTACCACCTGCTATTCCACAGGACCATAACATCTGTTCGGTGCTGATGTACAAAGGAGACACAGCAATGAACCACCCGGTCAGCAGAGTCGACAACGTGAAATATAAAAAAATAAGTGATAGATTATTTGTTGTCATAATACTTAAACCCTCATGTGATCAGGCATCCACACACGGATGGCTTTCTTAATATCATCCGAAGAAAGTTTTTCTTTTACAGCGCGCTGAACCAAGTCTGGCAATTCTTCATCAGAAGCAAAACGTAAAGCGGCTACTTGTCCGAAAGAAAGCTGCGCTTCCAGCGGTTCAAATCTTTTCTGTGTTAATACATAATAACGGAAACGCATTTCAAGCCTCACAATTCGATTCTGATTGTTCAGCGCATAATGTTGTCTCACTATGTAAGACAGCCAGGCGATGACTAAAAGGGTTCCTGTAATAGCTAACCAGATTAAGCGATGTTGATTTCTTTCCTGAATAGCGAAGTAAGCACTTATACTCGAGGCTGTCAATACGATGGGGTAAAAGATAAAATGATGAGTGGTATAATACCGGATATGATGTTTGTAGTCCTGAGCAGCCATTGGTTTGTTTTTATTGTAAAGAAAAACAAAAAATCAACCTTTGCTATTAAATTGAAAAAATAAGTCTGTAATCTTAGCTTTCCTTGTCAATGGAGTTGAAAGCTTTGCGTTAGGGATTGAGCCTTTGTCTGAGCTCTCCCGGCGCGTGAACTTTATATGAAATCTCAGATTGTTTGCCGGGAAGCGAGTGGCGAAAGCCCGGCCCGAAGGGAAACGCCATATTCTTTATACTGATCATTAAGAATACCTGTTATAAAATTACGTGCTTATTTTTAGAGGTGCCTGTTGTTGATATATGAAAGTATCCTGAATATTTGCTGAGAAAAAGATAGTGGCTTTTTTGACTAGAGGGGCGTTCCCTCCGGTCCGGGCTTTCGCCACTCGCTTTTTTCTTTGTGTTAACCTTCAAGTAGGAGCACCCTGAAGATCAAAGAAAAAGAGCTCAAACAATGGCTCAATCCCTAACGCTTGTTAGCAATACCTAAATTTATATGCTAGTTTAATAATTGGATTGTTTTTCCAAGCAGCCTCCTACTCCAGAATCTCCTGCACCCTACCGATCTGTCCATCCTGCAGGCGTACTTTGATACCGCGGTGATGCTTAGGCACACTGGTTAAAAGGTCTTTCACTATACCTTCTGTCAGTATACCTGTTTTCTGATCTTTCTTCAATATGATTTTTACGCGGGCTCCCGCTTGAATATTTACTCTGATGGTACCGTTCATGCTAGCAATTTAATAGCGTGTGCAAATCTACAAAAAGCAAATTATATGCGACTGAATTATTCCACTACTATTTTTGAAGACAAGGTAGCATGCTCGTCCGTGACACTTACGATGTACATGCCGGGATGTTGGCCGCTAAGAGAAATGGGTAGATTAATGGTTTGTGCAGCAGCATGATTACTTTCATAGAGCAGTATGCCTAATGCATTATGCACCTGAACGTTTACAGCGGATTTTTGTCCGGTGAGCAGAATAGTGAATGTTCCGTTGTTAGGATTTGGACTGATAAATAATGCTGCTTTGGTATCTCTATGTACGGCTTTGATTTCGCTGTAAGCAAATGTCCCATCTGCGTCTTCTTCCCTCAAACGATAGTACGATGTTCCTTGCGGGACATTTTCGTCTTCGAAGAAATAAGCATGGCCTGCATGCTCTGAGCCTTCTGTTGGGATGGTACCGATGGTTATAAAATGTTCTCCATCTACACTTCTCTCAACAAGAAAAAGGCTGGCGTTAATTTCCTGTGCCGTGCGCCATTTCAATTCGCTGTATTGACCGTTCCATGTGGCAGTGAAGCTAACTAATGTTACAGGCAAAACATTGTCTATACAAGGTGAAAATTCTGATGTTCTGCAATAGCCACTGCTACAATCCGTGCCGCCGCCGGTTGCCAGTCCGCTGATATCATTGAACATGGTAGCTCCGTAATTAAAAGACCAGCTGGTGCCGGCTACATTAGAAGCAGAAGGGGTATAAGTGCCAGTATATCTATACTCCGATTGGGAAATACAATTTGTACTGCTGGCACAAGATCCTGTACCATAAATATCCATGATGCTGTTCGCCGGACGAGTACCAGACAAACTGGAAAAAGTTGCACTTCCTGGTGTGGTTATAGATACGTTGTTTCTTCCAAAATTATTGTTAGCAGACAATGTAGTTCCATAATTCAAATCAATCCCTTTCAACCCATTGCAATACATAATGTTCCAGCGCATCTCCACATAATCACCATTCTGCACCTCTATGGCGCTGGAGCGATTATAAGAAATAGCATTTTGCTGCCCGGTATTCATGCCGCCAATGCGGATATGTTGCGACGATGCTCCGGAAATAAAAATTCCTGCGCCTCCGTCAATGTTCATGCCTTGGTTTTTTTGTCCCGCCGGTCCTGCCGATGTAAAGCCGCCCAGTGTATTGCCTTGTATCACTACGTCTGTTGTGTTCGTAAATACCATACAAGCATTTGGAATGCCTACACGCTTTCCTTTGTTGAAACCAACGACATTATTTGTTAGCGTATAATTGCTCCCTCCTGAAATGGTAATCCCCGAACAGTAATTTCCCAAATCTGCGCCGGCAGAGTTGGTGCCGATATAGTTGTTGGTAATGCTAACGTTTGTACAGGCTTGTTCCAAAGAAAGACCGTGTGACTCGTCACCTGTTCCTAATGTATAACCATTGCCGCCGATTACATTGTTGTCAATAGTTACCCCGCTACATGTGCCATTGATGAAAATACCCGTGAAGTAATTGCCAGCAATTTGAAAAGTCGGTGTCACGCCTACAAAATTATTTTTAATGTTGACTGTTGCACAGGACGACAACACATACAAGCCGCATTTTTGTATATCAGCACCGGCGACTAATCCGTTTTGACAAACGGTATTTCCATTGAAAGTGAAATTATTACATGTAGTTGATTCCACTGCTACGCCACCATAAGCATTGCCCCATGTAGTGCCTCCATCTGTTCCATCGGAACGAACACCTATTTTATTATTGGTAATAGTTAATCCATTGGCGCTGGCGCCATCCGTGTAAATACCAAAGCCTCCGATTGCACCGGCAGGACGTGCACCACAAATGACATTTTGATCAAAAGTGATACCTGTTGAATTATCGATCCAAAAAATATGATCGCTGTTTTGATTGAGCATCGTTGACATCCCGGTTTTGTCTGTTCCGAAATAATTACCGATAAAGCTATTGTTATTACAGCCCGTGTTCAGTCGTATAGCACCTAAATAGGTATAGCTCGCGCCACCCATGGAAAATACATTTCGTGTACCACAAGTTATGCCTCCGATGGTGTTGCCTGTTGAATTGGTAAATGTCATCAAGCTACTGCCCATATTATTGCCGGATACGGCTGCTCCGGTATTATCCAGATTAAACCAGCAACCTTGCAATGTATGAGAGCCTCCTCCATTGAACGTAAACAATACATTGCGAAAGGAAATGCCTTTGATGGTATTTCCTGTGCCCTGTACATTGAAGGTACAAGGCCATGCGCCGCCCAAATCGATGATAATGGTCGGGTTGCCACAGGTATAGCCTGTTTGTGTAGTAGCATCGATAGTTAGATTACTTTGTGTGACACCAATGACAGAAGTGAGTGTAATCAGGTGAACACCACTACCTGCAATCCCAAATTGGATCACATCTCCATTAGCGGAAGCCGAAAGTGCATTTCTGAAACTTCCTGCCCCATTATCCGCCGCAGAAGTGACCGTGCGCGTTGTGGCTTGAGTGGTAAGACTAAATAGAAAAAGCAACATCCCGCAGAGCGGGCTGGTAAAATACTTCATGGAGTCGATTTTTAATAGCTGGTCAGAATAAGCAAAAAGGGCTAATGCTTAGTTCTTTATATGCATGTGCACGCAGCCAATATATAAAAGACAACCATGGTTTCCGAATGTGAACAAACAGATCGCAATTGTTTCCGCTTAAAAATAAGCTGCGGGTAAAAATCAGGCTTTCAAGCCCTAAAAGAAAAATGAAAAAAATTTCTAGTTCGCAATTCCGTTGACGGATAATGATCCTAAACCTATGGCTTTCCGTTCTTTTTAAGGTAACAATAAGTGAACGTCGAGATTAAGATTGAAGTGACGCACATGAACATGATAAGGTAAACTGGTTTGATATCTATGTGATTTTTAATCTCTCCTGGATTCTGGCCCCAACGTATTCGCGCCTTAGGTGCCAGATTATAAACGGAGAATCTTTATTTTCTTTTAAAATAAATCAAAACAAAAGCTGCCGCCATAAAAGGGAAAGGCAGCAATAGTAAACTCATCGGAAAGTTGAACTCGAAGAAATTAGAAGTTACAATTAAAAAGTTAGCGCATAACCAAGCTGCAAAAACACTGAAGTATACAATAGATTTTTTAATCGTCTTATTCATTTACTTATACTATACTTAAAGGTTTTCTTACCATACAGTATCATCTGCTGCCACTACAAATATGGTAGTTGGAAATCGGTTTATACTGTTCTGGTTGCAACGGACAAAACCTTATCCTGCTTGCCGTTCTCCAATATATGGTTTCCAATTCAGGATTATTAGGATCCCTAAGTTTTTCTATTTCCAATAAGGAAAGTGCCTCTCTAAATTTTTGTTCACGGATCAGTTTACCGACCTGGCATTTGATTTCTGCGCAATCTTGCAATTCTGCTAAATAAGTTTTTCGTTTCATTAGAGATAGCGCCGAGAAATAAAAATATTTGGTGGGCATGTCTCCTCCTTCTACTGCGATCTGTAATTCTGAATAGCGCGATTTTAATAAACTATCGGGAAAAAATATCAGCCCACAACCCTTTGTTTCTGCTTCATACAAAATGATGCGCTTTCCATTTTCACTCACTGTTACTTTAAAGGGTTCTTCTGTTTTATCCAAAGCCCAGCGAAAGCATTGCACATTGTTGATGTATCCTGTTTCGCTGGTAACTAAAAAATCTACTTCATTGGAAGGTTGGTAATTGTAATAATTTTCAAGGTCAACTGCGCCAGGATAGGTTTTACGTTCTAAATCTTTTGCTGTATAGATAGTCCAGTTTTGTTGTCCCCAAGTTCCGCAAGGCAGAGGTTGAATGAATTTTTGTGCCTGAGCAGTGCATGCAAGTAGTAAAAAAGCGAATTGAAAAATGATTGCTCTCATGGCTAATGAGTTAAAAGTGAAAACTTAGTATCATAAATGTTCATTTGAACGCTTATGTTTTCCACACAAAACAATAAACAAGCCACAATTTCAATCCCTGAGCCACGATCAGCCAAATGACCAATTTTCGCTATAAATGCCTAAAAAATCTCTTCTTTACTTAATACGCGGAAGCCCCCGGCAGTCAAATTATCCAACTGAACAGCTGCAATTCTTATTCGCTTTAACGCTGTTACTTCATAACCCAACTTATAACACATCCGCCGGATCTGGCGATTGATGCCCTGAGTCAATACGATACGGAAACTTTGAGGACCTGTCGCCTGTACAAAAGCTGCTCTTGTTTTGCGACCTTTGATTACAATACCTTCCTGCAATTTTTGTATAGTCTCTTCCGTCAGTAAGGCGTCGACTTTCACTTCGTATTCTTTCTCCTTAAAATTATCTGCTAAAGCGATGTCCTTGTATAAACGTCCGTCGTTCGTGAGAATGAGAAGACCTTCCGATTCTTTGTCGAGTCGTCCGATCGGGTATACTTTTTCTTTGAAAGGAAGAATGTCAACTAAATTATTTTCTATTTTCGGATTGAGCGTGCATTCTATGCCACGTGGTTTGTAGTAGGCATAATAACTGAATATTTGCTCTTCTCTAAGGAGAGCGCCATCAATCATTAAACCATCTTCTTTTGTCAGCGTTTCACGTTGACTGGCTTTGTGCCCGTTGATCAGTACTTCATGTTCCTGTAAAAATACAATGCTCTCCTCTTGCGAAAGGCGATAGCGTTTGATCAGAAATTCATTAATGTTCATGTTGCAAACATCTGCATTTCATGTTGCAAAACAAAAAAGGAGTGGCCGCTAAGTCACTCCTTTTTCAAAACTGTATGTTGCAGTAGAATTATTACCTGCCTATTCCAAATATCAGCCCGACATTAAATGCAAGATTTCTGTTTAAAGTAGTACCTCCGTCTTTTGCTACGTTGGCAAACCCGTTGTAATAAGCCAACTCAGTAGTTAACCAGGCTCTTTCGCTGACACGGAAGTTAACACCCGCACCGAAAGTTAAACCGAAATCAAAACCATTGACCTGATCTTTGAAGCTGTTGTTTGATACTTCATGACCGTCTCTGTCAAAGATTCTATAACGTGCTCCTGCAAGGAAACCTAAAGTTGGTGCCAGTGAAAGTTTAAAGCGCACATCTTTATCCAATTCGCTGAAGAAATAAGTAACGCGAAGCGGAACGCGCACATAGTCTAAGTTTGCACGTTCTACATAATCATCCGGTGCATAACGAGTTGTTCTTCCTTCTCTGGAATATTTAATATCAAATCCAAAACCCCAGTGTCTGGTTGTGCTGTAAATAAATGTACCGCCTACATTCCATGCCGGATGACCGAGTGTTCTGCCCGCCTGATCAGATAACCAAGAGTGTCCGATACCCGCTGTAACTCCTACTGCCGTTTCTTGGGCCATGGTTCCTGTGATTACAGCACATGCAATGGCGAGTGTAAATAAAATTTTTTTCATGGATGAATATTTTCTGGTTGAATACTGCGGTTGATCAGTCAAACGTTATGCCGCTTCGTAAATTTATACATATAAAAAACAATCAATATCTTCAAATCCTAAGCCTAAGGGGCGTTTGAAGACTTATGTATGCTCTTGTCGGATTATTTTACTGCTTAAAAAATCATTGCCTCTGTGGATTATTATGCCCATAGCTACGCAGTTGTGTATAGATTGAATAAAAAAGGAGACAGCTATGTGCCGTCTCCTTTTTTATTGTTTGTTAATCTGTATAAGCACGAAATTCATTATCTCTTTCATTAAATTGATTACTCTTTGGCTTTCCGGTTTCAGGTTGGCCAACAATGGTAGAACTTTTCTTGGTGGCTTCTGTGCCTTCGTCACCATTGTCTTTTTTCTTTGGAGCGTTCAAAGGTGTGGGGCTGTTTCGTTGTAGCTTGCTCATAACATTTATGTTAAATTTTTTCCCTTTTTTAAGTAAACTTTGCCCAACGGCATGACGTGGCATAATGGTGAAGAAAAAGCAACATGATCGCTTTCTCTTGATGTGCCAGCCTTTTTCAGCGATTCTCATTCAATCAGGATACCGCTGAAGCGTTCTTTTTCATTTGTAGGGTTTAGTTCACTTATAGCTGTTCAAAGCTTGTGCCATTGTTCTGGCATTTTATTTGGGTCTATTCTTATGTTATGAAAAATTACACCTTCCTGTTTTGTATATGTTTCTATCTTTTAAGCTGCAACAGTTTGAAATCCGTCAAACAGGCATTGCTGAAAACTTCTCCTTATGAAGATTATGTGCAGGCATTAGGAAAAGCGGGGTTAAAAGAAACACAATTGGCAAAAGCGTGGATGGAAGCTGGTAAGCAGGCTCTGAACGATTCCATTATTGTTACTTTGCCTTTTACAGAGACCGGTTTTTTTGAAGGAAGTGTGCCGCAGGCCAGAAGTTATCGCTTTAGCGTGTATGGCGGTCAAGTTTTGTCAATAAAGGGTCAAACAAAAACTATCCATGCATCTGATATATTCGCAGATCTCTTCTTATGGAAAGATAATCACTGGCAATCTTTAATGCATGCAGACTCCGGACTTAATATCACTTACGAATTCGATAAAGAAGAACGATGTCTGTTGCGCATTCAACCCGAATTGCTGAGTGATACTTGGTATAGTTTAATCATTGCCAGTAAGCCTGCATTGATTAATCCCGTGAAAGGCGCAACAAACAAATCCATCGGTAGTTTCTACGGCAATGACCGCGATGCAGGAAAACGAAAACACGAAGGCATAGATATTTTCGCTCCGCGCGGTACGCCTGTTGTTGCTCCGGCGGATGGTATGGTATATAGCGTAGGGACCAATAACCTGGGCGGAAAAGTCATTTGGCTTTACGATATGAAACGCGGCCAAACTTACTACTTCGCACATTTAGATTCGCAATGGGTAAATGCAGGAAAACAATTAAAACAAGGTGATACGCTTGGTCAGATTGGCAATACAGGCAATGCTCAACATACTGCACCTCATTTGCATTTTGGCATTTACCGAAGCGGTAGCATTGATCCTCTTCGCTCTATACAAACTACTCCTTCTATATCTTGTATGCCTTTAGATACCTTGTTACGATCTGCTGTTTATAAAGTGTCTGTGAAAGAAGCCCTTTTGCATACTTCACCAGACAGCAAAAGCAACGTCCTTTATACACTGGTGAAAGATACCTACGTCAAGCAACTTGCGCGCAGCAAAAACTGGAGCCGCATTGCATTGCCTGATGGCAAGCAAGCCTTTGTGAAACAAAATGACATCAGTCTTGCCGATCGTGGCAAGCGCATTACACTCCGCGACAAGGATACCTTATGGTCGGCGGCTAACACTCAGCGTTTACCTGTAATGGGTCTTTATTCTTCCGAGGTAGTGGAATTGTTCGCTCGCTACAAAAGCTTCGGTTATGTAAAAACAAAACAAAATGTTTACGGTTGGATAAAAATGTGAACACTACTTCTTTATCGTTCCTGCTAATTTCACCTAAATTTTATCGCCATGAAAAATTCAACGAACAAAACCAGCAAAGTTAAACAGGCTTCTTCACACAAAACAAATCCTGAGATTCCTGATAACCTGGACAGCCGTGAGCGTAAAGAAAATACACAGAATAAAAAGAAAAATTAAATGCCATTCGCTCATGAGCATGCTTAGGATAAAAGTTAGCTCCTTTTCTCCTGATTATTTAAATCGCCTGTTAAAATTCTATTCTTACTTCCATCTATTCTTATGAAAAAATTATCACTCCTTCTGCTTTTGACTATCTCTACCATTTTATTCTCTTGTGAAAACCTACAAACACTTATTCCTGCAGAATTAGCCACAGGCGGCTTAAGCAATGAAGACATTATACGCGGACTCAAAGAAGCATTGAAAATTGGGACTGATACATCCGTCAATAAATTGAACAAAGTCAATGGCTACCTTAGCGACCAGGCGGTGAAAATTCTCCTTCCACAAGAAGCGCAAGTCATCACGCAACACCTGTCTGTATTGCCTGGTGGACAATTGCTGATCGATGAAGTTCAAAGGAAAATCAACCGGGCGGCAGAAGATGCGGCTGTGGAAGCTAAACCCATTTTCATCAATGCCATTACTTCTATTACCATTGCAGATGGGTTAACCATTTTGAACGGAGCAAATAATGCGGCCACGAATTACCTGAAGCAGAAAACCTATGCTTCCCTGCAATCTGCTTTCCAACCAAAAATCTCCAGTTCATTGAATAAAGAAATCATTGGTGGTGTATCGGCCGAATCGGCCTATAATGGATTGGTCTCTAAATATAACCTCGCTGTAACTACGGCAAATCTTACCGGGGGAAATTATCCTAAAGTCACTTCGAATTCACTAAGCGAATACACCACTCAACGTGCATTGGATGGCTTGTTTTTAAAAGTAGCAGAAGAAGAAGCGGACATCCGTCAAAAAGCCAGTGCTAGAGTGACGGATATTTTGAAAGAAGTTTTTGGAAGAAACGGTTGATTACAATCTGTAAAACAAATCCTTTGGCCAATTCTTAGGATTCTCCTGAATATAAATAGCAATGTTTTCATACGCCTGCTCATTGCGGATAATATGATCGTAAAATCCTCTCTGCCAGTTAAAACTTACTTGCAGGACACGCGTCTTTGAGGTAACGGATGATTTGAATCCACGGATGATGGACGCAATGTTTTTGGATTGTGGACCGAATTTGTTTTGGTTTTTTTCAATACAAGTAAGGGCACAATGCATTGTGCCTCTACTTGTGTTGAATGAATTCGGACCAATGCCAATGATTGCATGAAAATGATTAGGCATGACCACAAATTCACTTAGCGTTAAATTCATGTCGGTTCTGATCTCAAATGTCTTTAACCATTCTTGTTGAACGATATTTCCTATACTGGACAGGTGCATGATGCCATTGGAAATTTTCCCAAAATAATGCTGTCTGTTTTTTGTGCAAATGGTAATGAAATATAAACCTTGGTTTTTGTAATCCCACCATGAGGCACGCACGGAAACGCGGTAGTTTCGGTATTGATTTGACATAAATGATGTTGTCGAAAAATAAAAAAGTATCGTGTAAAAATAATCATTTATTTCACCATTCAAAATTGCCGCAGGGGCACAATGCATTGTGCCTGGTTTGAATAACAAAATACATTATTATATAATTGCAAAACCAGCAGCGCCGATGTTTGATCCGTTACGGTACGTCATGTGCCAACGTGGGCACAATGTATTGTGCCCCTACAGTATGATTTTTTTTAATCGTTTCAAATAATCAACATCCATCGTTGCGCCCAACCCCGGAACGTCCTGCACATGTACAATGCCATGATCTCCATATCTTATTCCACCAACCACGGGATCTTCTTCAAACATCATGGGGGTGTCAAAATCATAATACACGACGCTATCACTGCACAGTGCAAGGTGTGCAGAGGCTGTAAAAGCCAGTCGCGATTCTAAAAATCCTCCGATCTGAAGATCGAGCTTGGCCTGTTCGGCTAAACGAATTATTTTTAACGCTTTGAAAATGCCGGATGATTTGCCCAGTTTAACATTCAATGCATCGCAGGCTTTCAATTCAATGAGTCGCTCTGCATCGTGCTCGTCGCAGCAGGATTCATCGGACATGATGGGGATGGGACTTTGCTCACGAAGAAAAGGCAGTTTCATGTATTGCCAGCGTGGAATAGGTTCTTCGCAATGCTGGATATCGTAAGGCGCAATCGCTTTTAAAATCTCCAGCGCATCCAGTGGTGTCCAACCTTGATTGGCGTCGATGCGAAGACTGAGTTCATTGCCGATTTGCAGACGAATGCTTTTGATCCGTTGAATATCTTCTTCTTTCGTGCCACCTAATTTTACTTTGATAATTTGAAATCCTCTGTCTTTGATGCGTTGCGCATCGCTCACCATTTTTTCCAGAGGACCGAGGCTAATGGTATAATCGGTTTGAATTGTTTTATTTTTTTTGCCCCCTAAAAAAGCATACAAAGGCAATTGCGCATGCTGTGCTGCAATGTCATACAAGGCCATGTCAAAGGCACTCTTGATACTGGAATTACCAAAAATGATTTTGTCCATCGATAATACACAGTCTTCGATGTTCAATGCATTTTTTCCTTTCAGTTTTCCGGCCAGCAGTTGAGCCACGGCTACTGCAGTGTCCATGCTTTCCCCGTTGATGGTTAAAAAGGGACTACATTCTCCGAAACCTGTTATGCCTTCGTGTGTGCGAATGACAATCACTACATTTTCCGCATGCGTCAAAGGTCCCAAAGAAATGACAAAGGGTTCTTTGAGTTTGATGGGTGATGCGTATATTTCTATTTGATCAATGGTAAGGGACATTACATTTCTTTTAATGAAGTATAGGCAGGCTTATGCGAATGGTTAATACTTGACTGCCTTTAACACTTTCGTTCGTTCTCCGGCAATACACTGTACTTCGTAAAGACCCGGTAGAAAATTAGCGCCGAAATTAATTTTATCTGTACCGTCCATCGACTCTATCCATTTGCCTTCTGCAGTGTACACGTTGATATGAAAGCTGCCTTTGATTTCCAATTGAAACGCATCGCTAGAGGGATTGGGATAAAGGGTGATGGTAGAATTGGCTTCTTGTTGATCGATTGTACCGGTAATCGTGCACGGTGAAGATCCGACGGGGCTGCTGCCGTTTTGTTTGACAAATTTTGAGAGCAATCGAATATATGGTGCCTGGTAGCCGCAACTGTTTTCCGTTACTTCCCACGAATCGATGGGCCAACTTTCATTGAAGTCCATGTACGATTTTGAATCCGGTTGACCTTTTACTTTACTGATGTCAATGCTGGTACACAATGCATTGTTACCGGGACTGCCGCAATCGGAAGGGCAACAGCTGTTCCAGTCATAATGAGGATTAGCGCCGCCAACAAGAAAGCCGGGTGCCGGTCCGTATGTGGATACACCCACTTTATCCCACAGCGCACTGCCGTGTGCAAACCAGGAATGGTAAAAAGTTGCCACTGAATTGTCTGCGCCATGTGTATTGAAATTGGACAAATAAAATTTCTGCACCGGATTCAATCCATGGATGTAATGAATGTATCGCTCTGCAGCGTTTACAGCATCGGCATCGCGCGCACTGTTTATACCATATTGTTTGGTATCATACAACATCAATCCCTGGCTGCATTTGTTTCCGTTGCTTCCCCAGACATAAGCTTCCAGATAACTTTGGTAAGCATCTACATCCGTGTCATAGGCTTTAAAAGAATTGTTGCCTTCTATACCAGTATTGTAACGGCTCTTGATGGTATTGACAACGTTAGTTGTAGCACCGCTGACTTTGGTATAATACAACATCGTTTCCTGATGCGCTTGTTCAAAGGGATAGGTATAATACCATTCGATCAAATGCGAGGTCGTATAGTTGTTGTCAAAAAATATTTTGTAAACGCTTGCGCCTGTCAAATCGAATAACTGCACGGCGGCTTCGAGCTTGAACATCGTTCTCCCGTAATCGTCTACTTCCATATCTCCTCCACCTACACCGCCTACTGCAATCACGTAAGCAGCATCATTGTTGGACCATGTCACGGAAGGATTGGCAACGGCCCAATCCCAGGCTTTCTTTGCGGCAGCTTCGAGGCTATCGGCATAACAACCTAATCCTGCGTTATCAAATATTTTCGCACCATAAGCATAAGCGGCGGCGGCTTTCAAGGTGGCAGAGGTGTTTACATTGCCATACAAACTTTTTCCGTTTGCTAAAGAAGGCGGACTGGCGTGGGCGACACCCACAATACTGATTAAGCTACCGTCTGTTTTTTGCAGACGCAGCAAATAATCCATTCCCCATTTTATTTCATCCAATACATCCGGAAGGCCGTTGCCTGATTCGGGAATGTTATAATCATCCGTCCAGGCCGTTGGGTTCTCTTCGTACGCTTTTAATAGTTCGATGATATAATTGCCTGTCCAAACCGTGTACTTGTTGTAATCGCCGGCATCGTACCAACCGCCGTGCACATCGCGTTGTGTGGTGATGTCATTGGGTGCACTGAAGATGCGGCATTCTTTATCCTGTAGCGTACCAACATGACTGGCTCCGTCTGTCCAGCCGGTTTCGGCAAAGGGTGCCTGCTTGGCAAAACCTGAACGCTGGTAGAAGAAACTACGTACCGCCTGTTTCAAGGCGTTGTTGTAGACGTCGTCTTTGATTTCAAATTCATATGAACGAAAATTGTTGGTTACATCCAGCACATAATAACGACCAGGTGTGGTATACGAAGAAAAATCAAAGCGCCATACTTTATCACCAGATACGGCATCCGTTGCGCCTGCACTCCATGCCAGGGCACTACCTGTCAATACAGCATTATTATTCGTCGCATCAACAAGCGCATAAGAAGCACCAGGCGTATAAACCGAAGCGGCATCTTGTCCTTGCACCGGATCACGCAGGATAGCGATCTTCTTCGAAGCAGGACGATAACCCAATTGATCAGTTACAATGTATGGACTGATGGTCTGCGCGTAAAGAGCAATTGGTACAAACAAAATAGAAAAGAAGAGGAGAAGTCTTTGCATAGAAATAGAGGAACGTTATTCAATATAATTCTTATTCTCAGCTGCTGCAAGTGTATTCGGACAGAACGGATCTTCTCATAAAGGGTATTTTTCACAACATCATTTCTTAGGTCATCTGTATTTCATCAGTTTTTTTATCGTTTCAATGCGTGGCACGCTTTAAGCAGCTTATTCAGGATGGAAACCAAAAAGAATTTCACCGAACCGGATGTGCTGAGTGAAATCGTTGCTGAAAATAATTCTGGCTTTTCCAAAGACGAAACAAAAGCCATTGGTTGGGTTGCCCACTACAGTATAGAACTTGGTTTTGTAGGAGCGTATTCACAAATCTGGGAACACACACATATAAAATCGTCTATAGCTAGCGGTGCTGCATTGGGAGCAGTCAGCGGACTGATTCGTATTTTGGGCTGGACACAAATGTTTTAAATTCATCATGCAGCAAGCTCAAAATATCGTCAGCAATATTACACACGACTAATGGCTGCTCATATTGCATTCGGTACGGGTGAGGCAGCCGGTTATAAAATACTTAGCAAAGACAAACATAAACTTTCCACTAAAAAAATCACTCGTATGACAAAGAGAACCGCTTCCCTCGTAGCATTAATGATCATGCTTACTGTTTATTTAAGTTCCTGCAGCGTAATTGGTGGCATCTTCAAAATGGGAATGGGCTTTGGTATTTTCCTGGTTTTGCTGGTGATTGCCCTGGTTTTCTTCTTTCTGATGAGAATGGGTAAAGGAAAATGATAAAATAGGATTAAAAAAAAGACAGCCATTTGAGCGGTCTTTTTTTTATCTGATATGAAATTTTCTTTCTCGCTTCACATTTCCAGCGGAAGATTGGCCTGTTCCTATTGGTGGTATGTAATCTGCCGCTCTAATACCCGAATCAATTTGTTTTATTTCGGAAGTTGCGATGGTATCATTTGGTGCATCTCTTTCTAACATTTCCGATTCTGATTCTGAACTGCAGGAAGCTAAAATGAAAACAATCGAGGCAACGAATATAATTTTAACGTGTGTCATTCTACTATAATTTAAGAAAGTGATGCGAAACAAAATAGTCACGCCATGAGCGTGACTATTTTCATTATGCCGTTTAAGGCGACTTAGGGTCACAGCATAACAGATTTGAACGTTTACTTATTACTAAGCTATTTGAGGAGCGGTGAACCTTGTGGTTTGTTCCTCAACAAATTCCTTCGCCATGCTAACCACTGCTTCACGGTTTTTTACCAATAAGTAAACAGCACCTGCTGCCGCTACGGCTATGCCGGAGTATAGTACTACGTTTGAATGAGAATGTCTGGACATAAACCTAGAGGCCATTTTCCCAGCACCTTTCTTTGCAGAAGAGTGTCTGCTAGTAAACTTGTTGGTGGCGTAATCAACGATGCTATGCAGCGTCTTATTGATTGACTTTTCCATAGTTGTAAGTATTTGTTACACGTAATAAAAGACAAAGCCAGTGCCAGCGGACAAACTGTGCTGAAAAGCAAGAATCGCTCTTTGTAAAAAATGAGTTGGTAATTTTATACCCACATCATCTACTGATCACGGACAACTGACCACTAACTATTATTTCTTCAACTCAATCCACACTGGTGCATGATCACTGGATTTGTCCCATCCACGCACGTCCTTGTCCACACCAGATTTCTTTAGTTTTTTTGCCAAATCAGGACTCAATAAAAAATGATCGATGCGCAAACCTGCATTCCGTAGATACGCGTTGGGGAAGTAATTCCAAAAAGTGTAGGTGGCTTTTGTGGGATGCAGTTTTCTAATGGCATCTGTCCAGCCTTGATCGACGAGGATTTTGAAGGCTTTGCGGACTTCAGGACGAAACAGGGCATAATCTACCCAGCGCTCGGGTTTATAAACATCCAATTCAGTAGGCATAACATTAAATCTCCAATCAGGATCACAGGCAATTCTAATTTCAATAATTTCGACGCAAGTTTTTGCAAACGCTTGAACCATTACATCTTGTAATCGAACTTGTGGCCAGCTGCGGGATTGCGTTGGGTAAATACAAACAACAGATGAGCATGCCGTTTACCGTGGCTTCTATGTAGCGACTGTGTGTGTCTTCGTCATCGCCCGGCAAACCCAGGCTGTATTCTTTCATCTGTGCATTGCACACAGAATTGCTACGCCGTTCCAGCTTTAATGCAACATAGCGTTTTTTCATAACTGCCTTGCTGCAGGATGCGTGCCATAAAAGCCTTCTTTGCAAAGCCTTGGTTATATAGGCTTCAACACTTTGCTCATTTCTCTTTTCTCAGCCCGCTTCGCCACCACCGCGTCGAACTCTTTTACATAATTAGGGTTTTCTGTTTTCATCAGACGATCCCAAAAACGAAAATACAATCCGTAATTACCGATGAACTTGCTGTGGTGCAAATTATGATGCACTGACGTATTTAGGATTTCAAACAACCAGGTACGGCGAAACCATTTCGGTGCAATCTCATAACCCAAGTGCCCGTACACATTGATCATAAAGGCGACAATCGTAAACAATAAAATATTGTATTGGTGCATCGGCAAGATCATGACAATCACTAATAACACCATGCCTTCTCCTACAGCTTCTAACAAATGAAACGAATACGCCGTCCAGGGCGATGGATTCATGCTTTGGTGGTGGACCAGGTGGGTGCGTCTATAAAAAAAATGGGAATGCAAGACACGGTGTAGCCAATAGAAGTAAGTATCGTGAATGACTAAGGAAAGAAACACACTTCCAACTAAATACCAGACTGGATAATCCTGAATGTGGTCGTAAATGCGGGTAATATTTTTAACGGGAGTAAACCAGATGAGCAAAGTAATTACAATGAACATCAAGGTACTTTGCATGGAATACCAGATCTCACGAAGGAAATCTTTGTTTGAAGCATAACGCTCCTGAATCTTGTAGCGTTGAAAATATCTGGGAAGCAAAAGATAAAACAACAGGAAAGGCACGCCGGCCAATAGAAAATAACGGACTACGGATACACTCATCATGTGTACAAACGTTGTAGTGATTTTATTCATGGGCGTGTCTTTTTATTGCTATCGGAAGATACGATTATCCTAAAAGTTTTGCAAAAAATATCCACGTCCCTTAAGAGCATTGTTTTCACTGTTTCTTCACTCTGTTTCTCTTAAAGCTGTAACCTTTTCTTTAGCTAGTGCAAAAGAAAAGGCAGTAGATGGATGAAACAACCCTTTATTGTGATTAAGTCTCCGAGCGGGACGCTCTATGAACATTAGACACGAGCAGCTTGCGCCAGCATTTGCCTATATCATACACTATACGTGCGACAAATAATGATACGTCACAATCTTCAAGCCCTTATCTATTTTCTGGTTTACAAAACGGAACATGACTTCTCCATCGGGCTTGTAGGTGCAAAAGATAATTTCTTCGGGATCGCGATGCAGTTTTACCTTGGATTCCAATTGTGCGAGGACGGAGAAGGGTGAGACATAATAAGCAATGGGATCGTAACTATTGAGAAACTCATCCAGATTGTCCAAACGCAAATGATTGATGGTTGATGGCTCCTGCAAATCTACTGACTCCGACATCTCAAGGTATTTTGTTTTCATAAGAAGAATTAATCCTACTAGTTCTTATCAAATAATAAACCATCTCCTTTTAATTTTGAATGAATAGAAGGGTCCCCCGAAACACGGCTCATACGGAGGGAATGAATAAAATCCTATCCAAGGGACGAAATAAACGTTGCTGATTTTATTCCCTACGAAGAGAAGTTGTTACGCATTCTTCATTTTTTCTCTACACCATTTCAGTATTACACCGGTGTCTAGAGGCCTGTGCTTTGGCATCAAATTTACACTCCTTCTCCCCGAACAAACTTAATCACTAGGGAAACTACTAAACAACACGTGCTGATTAACGGTGCTACCAGCGGTATCGACTTCGAGCTCGCCAATTATTTGCGAAAGATTTATACAATCTCGTCATCGTGGCGCGCAGTCAGGAAGAATTGGACAAGACGGCTACCGTGCTTAATAGTTCTTATGGAACGCCTGTGACCGCGATCACTAAAGATTTATTTCTACCTGAAAGTGCCAATGAACTGTACGAAGAAATCAAAAACAAAAATATCCGCATCGACATCCTGTTCAACAATGCAGGACAAGGGCACTACGGACTCTTTGCGGATTCCGAACTTGAAAAAGACCTAGACATTATTCAGCTGAACATTTTCAGTTTGGTTGTTTTGACAAAATTATATTTGAAAGAAATGGTCAGCCGAGGAGATGGAAAAATTCTAAATCTCTCTTCCGTTGCCAGTAAGAGTCGGGGGCCATGGAACTCAGTATACCAAGCCACGAAAGCTTTCGTGCAATCGTTTACCGAAGCCATCCGTTACGAAGTAAAAGACAAAGGGATAACCATCACCGCTCTTTTACCAGGCGCAACCGATACCTATTTCTTCAATAAAGCAGACATGGAATCTTCTAAAGGCATTCCTGATAAAAGTAAATTATCTGATCCCGCAGATGTAGCCAAAGACGGTTAAGAAGCCCTGATGGCCAGAAAAAATATGGTGGTTTCAGGTTTTAAAATAAAGTCAGTGTAACCATGACCGCTCTAACTTCTGATGAAAAAGCTACAGAATAAATGGGCAAGATGCAGGAGCCGATAGGTAAAAAATAGCTTGCATTCTTATTGAAACTGTCTTGCCCCTAAAACAAAAGAAGACCTTCTTTCGAAGGTCTTCTTTTGTTTCGACAATTTAACTCGGCTTGGTTAAGCGCGGGAACTGTCTTCTGGTTGTTGGTTCATGTATTGATCCTGAAGATCTTTTACTTTATCTACTACGCTAGAGATTTGATCTTTGATCACATCACGGTTTTTGTAGATTACGTAAGCCGCACCTGCTGCTGCTAAAGCAAGACCGATGTACAACAACGCATTGCTGTTGTCTGACTTGTTGCTGTACTTAGCAATGTACTTGTCTTTTTTAGATAGGAATTTATCTTTTACGTCCGATAATCTATCTTTTGCATCGTAGAACTTGTCTTTCGCATGCTCTACAGTGTGGTTTGAAAATAATTTTTCAGTTGCAAGGTCCACCAAGTTGTGAAGTGTTGCGTTTACAGTTTTTTCCATGGTTGTGATCGATTAGTTTATACTTATGAAAAGACAAAGTGGATGCCATTGGTAAAACCCTTTTATTTAAACAGAAATGCATTTCGTCTTTTTCCATCAGGAAAAATACTCCTCATTCTTAAGTCAATTACTACCCAATTAAGAAAGGAAAATTACATCGCTCAATACGACTACCAGTGTGGCAATGAAAGCATAAAAACCATACGGCGGTCTGCTGCGATAAGATCTTTGGGAAGTGGGAAATGATGAAAACATAGCTGACTTGTTTTGTTGAAACGTAAAGCCTGCGATGCAGGCAGATACTACTACTCAACTATTATACCATCGCATGGTTAACCATTAAGCTCGATTTGGAAAAATACCGCTGGTCTTATACGCCTCTTTTTGTTGATTTTTTTCTAGAATACGTGTAATAATCACTTGGGCTTCCTATCGAAAACTAAATCCGATAAGGATAATACTTAACTGACTTTATAAATAAGAATGATAGAGATCAACACATAAGCAAATAAAAGTGCGCCTCCCACGGCAAACAAAGTACCGCCGCGTTTTCTGTCGGGTTCGGAGTAGGCGTAATCTTCTTCTCCATTGGGCAGAATTATTTTATCGTTCAACACATTCCATCCTGTCCACACACCCATAAAGCCACCGACAAGGGAAGTCATGATGCCGCGCATCAAATCGTCTTCGGTGAATCTTGGAATTTCTTTTTCTTTCTTTACGGAATTTAGCTCTTCTATTAAAACTGTTTTAGATTTTTCCTCCGTGTTAATGCCTTTGTCTTTGAGAATTTTTGAAGCCAGCGCATAATCAAAGTCGCTCCATTCATCGGGATGCTCGACCAACTCTCTTAATTCTTCTTGGCTAAAGGAAAACAAATAATAATCGGCTTCTGCCTGTTGCACTTGTGCTGCATAGAATGCTCTGATCGCGCCGTTGGCTCTTGTAAAATCAATGCCTTTGATCTTGACATAATATTCTCTGGCGGCATCCATAGCCATGGGATTTAGCAGACCCGACGATTCTATCTCATAGGGAATAGCCAAACGTTCCAATACCACAGAAAATTCTTTGGCGTAAGCCTGATCGGCAAATTTGCGGAAGGTGATAAAATCGGTAGTGGCCATGTTAAAAATTCTGTTGTCGGATTAATACAAACGCTTCGCTTTAGCCGGTGCTTTCAAATCGATCCAGAATACATGCATCGCTTCCTTCTTTTCGCATTGACCGTTTTTGTTGGTATCCTGGATCGCGAAGATGTACATCGCATCGTTCTGCGAATCATACTGTGAACGGATCGCGGAATAATGTTCTGGAAGCAAAGCGGTTTTCACCTGGCTGCTCGAATCGAAATGATAAAATTTCCGCAGGTCTTTTTTATTGATGAGTGTGTCTTTGTTGCTGTCTTCGTCGTACACCGACACCAGATAATAATTCCGGTTAACGGGTTGCTCGTGCAGCGAGTCCTGTTCGAAGGAAGGATAATATAAAGTCTTCACCAGCGCCGGACGTTTGAAGAGAAAATTCAGCTTCTCATTCTTCATATCGTAATGCGCAATGTTCAGCAAATTGTAGCCATACAAAATATCCAAACCCGGCATGAAGTGCTGCACTCTTTCACTGCGGTCTCCGTCGTACTCGTCTTTTTCATAACTGAAGGTAATAGCATCCCGATCTTCCGCTGCTGCCTTCGCCGCTTGTTGCGATTTATACACGGACACCAATCGATGTTCCGCCAGCCCCGTCAAGATCACTACGCCTTCGCTTCACTACATCCCCGAAGGATGGTTCCTTTGTTGCACTTATCACTTGAACTTACATTTTTCTAAATCTTCATATTTTAATTTGTCTGTCTTAAGAATATGATTTGCATGTGCATGCATTTTTTCACTCAAGTATTTATAAAAAATAAATCCTAAGATGTAATCCCTGAAATCATCGGCGTCCATTTTACCGCGCAGGGTATCGGCTATCTTCCAGAGTTTTTGTTTGATGTCTTCTGACATGTGGTAATTTTTAATTCCTTAACCGACTAAGATGCGTTTTATGTCGGTCAGTTAAAAAATACATAGGTTAAAGAAATCGAATTCCTTTAACATGTCATGCTTGACAAGTTAAAAAACGCCTCTTTTTTAACTTGTTATCCTCAATCCTCCCATCCACACAACCCCAACCCACTATCCTCCGCCGAAGCCTTCGAAACCGAATTGATCTCATGCGTACAATTATTCAATCCGCGGCAACCGCGGTCGTAATGGTATTTTTTCGCGCCGGGAGAAAGGCAGATGTAGACCGTAGTCGGAATGGTAAAAGACGTCAGGACCAGCAAAAATAGAATGACAGCGGTTTTTTTGAAGAGCTTTTCCATAGACAAGAATTTTTCTTGTCTGTACGTTAGGTGTTTAGCCTTGGGTTATAAAAAATTGATTCAGAGTGTTTTTGCATTTCGCGAAATGTCAAATCTGATCATTTTGCAATTTACAAAATGTAAAATGGGTAATTATGCGCTCTAAGGTTTTTCTTGATATTCAGGACGCAAGTCTTTGCTATCCGCATAGCAAACTGGCGAGGAGTTGGGTTTCCATTGTTCTTTTTTAGGCTTAGCTTTCAGTTTCTTTTTCATAAGCTTAAATTATGAATGCTCTAATTTAAAAAAAGGGCAAAAACTTAACTAACAAGTTAGCTTAGTTAAAATAACAACTCATATTTTAACTAAGCTTTGAATGATTACCATTCCATCCGCCACTCTTCCGTCACATCCCCCTCGTAATGCAAACCCGCCGCCTCGGCCGCCTGTTGAATGTATTCCGCCAGTTCTTCGCGCTCATCGGTTTCGATGAAGTATTCATAATCAACATTCAGGGCATTAAAACCGGTTACCGCCTTTTCAATGGCTTCCCAGATTTGTGCGTCGCTGATGGCTTTTTCAATAGCGAAGAGGTAGCTGTCCAACAGTTTATCGCTTTCATGAATCGCCTCGTGCGAGAAAAATCCCGAGCCGCCGGCTGCTTCATCGGCGTCAAATTGTGTTCTCCAGCGTACAGTCGGGCGGGGTAAAGTCAGATTTTTCATAAGAATTGTTAAGTGGTATTTGTAAGCTGTAAGTCAGAATCGGACCAATTTCATTATCCTACATAACTTACGGTTAATTCCCTTTGTTCCTTAAAAAAATAACTTATATTTATTTTTTAGCGTACCTATACGCAGCAGGAGTGCAAAGCAAGGGCAAGAAAAAGGTGGCTTCTTAAAGTCTCTTTCAGGGAATTTAGCGGCAAAACAGATGTAATATTTTCTCCGCTAAGAGGTATTACTAAAGAGTTGAATCAAATACGAGTTTAGATAAGACTGAAAAAACCGCGTTGGATTGAGCCATTGTCTGAGCTCTTCCGCCGCATAGAAGAGAGGATAACCCAACAGCCGGCCGGCGGAAAGCGAGTGGCGAAAGCCAGACCCCGCCAGCCATTGAGTATAAAACGAAAAGCGCGAAGGCGGGGAAACGCCCTGATCCTACAACCTACTACTTACCAAAATCTTTCTATTTCTTTTATCCTCATCCTCTTCACTAAAATTATCAAACACCTTTACCTATATAGTTTCAACGATTTTCTTTTTCACTAAACAACACCTTTAACACGCATGAAAAAACTTCTTATCATGGCCTGCCTGGTAATCTCTACCATGGCTTACAGCCAAAATGCCAAAAAGCTCAACAAGAGCGGGGACATGAAACTTGAAGCCAAGGATTATGCCGGCGCTGTCGAAGACTTTTCCAAAGCCATTGAACTGGATCCGAAAAACGAATACGCTTTTCTGCAACGCGGTACTGCCAACGCCGGTCTCGGTGATTACAGCAAGGCTTCTGCCGATTACGACAAAGTAATCTCCATTAATCCAACGAATGAAGAGGCTTTGGACCGCAACGGTTACGCCAAAGCACAATTGGGTGATAACAAAACAGCGATCACGTTGTACACCAAGTCTATTGCACTCGATCCTATCGACGGTGATACTTATTTCTTCCGTGGTGTAGCCAAAGCAGAAACAAAAGATTTCAAAGGCGCATTGGCTGATTACAACAAAGCGGTAGAATTGAAAACCACAGAAAACGAAGTGTACGTAAGAAGAGGCGTTGCCAAAGCCGTGTCTAAAGATTACAAAGGGGCTGTTGTAGATTACAACAAAGCATTAGAACTGGATCCGAAAAATGAATCTGCTTACCTGGGCCGTGGTAACGCGAAAAGCGAAACACGTGACTTCGCGGGAGCTGTAGAAGACTACACCAAAGTATTGGAAATCGAAAGCGGTCACTTGGGGGCCTTATTCTCTAGAGCAGATGTGTATTTGAAACAAAGAGATTATGCGAAAGCCATTGCTGATTACGACAAAGTATTGGCCGGTGATGCTAAAAATGAAAAAGCCTTATTGAGCCGTACGCAAGCAAAGACTGCCGCTAAAGATTACAAAGGCGCACTAGCCGATGCCGACAAAGTGATCGCGATCAACGAAAAAAGCGATGCCGCTTATGTATACAGAGGGATTGCTAAAATGAAAGCCAACGACGAAACAGAAGCGATGTACGATTTTGACAAAGCCTTGGAGTTGAATCCAAAAAGTGAATTGGCTTATGTATACCGTGGCAACCTCTACAAAAATAAAGGGGACCATACGGGTGCCATCAACGATTACACAAAAGCGCTCGAATTGAATCCTAAAAACGATCAGGCCTACAACAACCGTGGTTTGGTGAAAGACGAAATCAAAGACAAAACAGCGATGGAAGATTTCAACAAAGCCATCGGTTTGAACGCTACCAATTCTGAATACTTCAACAGCCGCGGAAATGCGAAGAAAGCGATCAAGGATTACAAAGGCGCTTTGTTGGATTTGAACAAAGCCGTAGAATTAGATGCGAAAAATGAATCGGCTTACCTGGGCCGCGCAGCGGTGAAAGAAGTCTTGTTGGATTACAAAGGAGCCAACGAAGATTACACGAAAGCATTAGACTTGAACGCCAACAACGGTGCCGCCTTATTCAGCCGTGGTGCCGCGAAAACGAAATTGAACGATTTCAAAGGTGCTGTAGAAGATTACGACAAAGCGATCGCTATCGATGCAACGAATGCTAACGCTTACTACAACCGTGGTGTAGCCAAACAAAAAATCGGTCAGAAAGAAAGCGGTTGCAAGGACTTTGACAAAGCCACCGAACTAGGCAATGTGTCTGCTGCGAATACGAAGAAAATATTTTGTAAATAAGTCCATCAGAAATTAGAGTAAAAAAACCGCTGCGGGATTCGCAGCGGTTTTTTTTATGTCTGGAGCTCTATATAACTTGCATTTAGTATGGTACGGCTGGCGTCCACGAAAAGAGTGAACGTTCGAGAACAGTCTTGCGGATTAACTTCGTGACCTATGAAGAACCACACTGTTCTGCCACGTTGCTTTTGGTAGCTGCCTTTTCTTTTGTTACTTTTCTTTTGGCGGAGCAAAAGAAAAACAAGAGGCTTGTATGAAACCGAAACCTTCCGACCTGTAAGGCGGACAGCCTAGGGAATAGATTGTATCTAGTTTACCATAATCCTCGATGTAAACACTTGGGAAACGATCACCAATCTCTTTTGCCTGTGCGTTGTCGACTTTTTGATGAGAAATAAAGATACAGTTGACGCCTTGAGAAATAAGTCCCTCTCTGGATTTGAACCGAAAGGAGCCTAAAAAACGATTTTTGGTGGCCATTTTTATACAATAACTTTCAAAAAGTAAATCTCCGGAACAAATTAATTGTTCCGGAGATTTTAAAGTTAGAGAATAAAAATTTGCTCTGTATGCTGTCTTTATAAATTTTTATGTGGATAAATCCATCAAGCTAAAAAGCTCATCCATATGATTACTCAAACTTCACTTCATCGATGTAGATGGAAAACGGCGCGCCGATTCCCGTGGAATAAATATTCAATCCTGTTTTTATGCAGCGCATATCAGCATTTTTGGGAATGTTTATTTCGTATTTTTTCCATTCCGTTGTCAGCATAATTTTTTTGGAACGTTTGTCGGTATCGTGAAATTCTTTGTTACTGTCGATCATACCATAGCCAATCGTTGCTTCTGCATCGGCCGAGCTGGATTTGGCCCAGAAGGAAAACGTTTTCGCACCTGTTAAATCAAATCCTCCTGCACGATCGCCCCAGTCGTTTACCGGATCTACGAAGCCCAGTCCAAACCAACCGCTGCCGTTGGCGAAACTGACACGCAGAGAAGCGGCGCCTTCTTTGATGAAATTTTTATTTTCAGCATCCACCCGCATGTACTGGAAGTCGCCCATGTAAGCACTCGGAATGTAAGGCAAATCCTTCCCGTCTTTATAAATGTAAAAAGGCAAAACCATTTTTGCTCCCGGAACAAATTTGTCTACGCTCTTTCCGTTTTTGATCACGAAGGAAGCAGAAGCAATACCTAAGTTGTTGTAAGTGTCTTTTACAAAAGCATACACTTTGATTACACCGTTTTCATTCGGTAATAGAATTTCAAATCCCTCTTTCAAATTTCCTCTCGACTCCAGCGCATTGATCTGATCTCTTCTGGCGCGGCTGCCTGTACGTTGGTTATAGTGGAAGCTAATATTGAGCGGATCATTCTCTGCATCACTCACATCCAGTTTTACTTTTACCCAGGTGCCCGTTGCTTTTGCGGAATCCGGTAACTCAAAAGTTTTTATACTGGGAATATAATTGGCAGGTCTCTTCCCGGTAAAGGCTTCTCTCGTCGCCCAGTAGGCAGGGCGGTAGCTGTCGCCGTAATAAAGCAGCAACCACACCGATCCGAAATTTTTATTTTGTTCATAATGGAAAATATAGACGCCTAAACAATTGGGTTTGGACTCGATCCAGTTTTTAATACCCGGTGCAATAACATCGTATTTTTGCTGATCACCCGGTTCGATGGTTAAGTCGTTTTTATCTTTCTTCGCTTCCCATTCTCCGTTTACTCCGTATTCTGTAATGACATAAGGTTTATCAACACCTTCCTTTTTCATTTCCTCCGGGATATTATTGACACCGCCGCCGTACACGTTCAGTCCATAGATGTCCACGGAAGGACAATACTCCTTCCACCATTTCAAACCAAAAGTCCAGGCTTCCACCGACACGACCGGATGATCGGCATCGGTTTTTTTAATGTCGCTGCATATCTTTTCCAAAAATTGTGCGTAGACTTTTTTCTCTGCATCGGTCGCAATGTTGAGGAACACTTCATTGCCCACACCGAAGAACAAAACACCGGGATGGTTTTTGTACAACTCCACCGTTTTCATCGCATCGCGGTACATGTCGTCCATGCCTTTGGAGTCGGTCAGGTAATCGAAACTATCATCTGCTTCCATACCCGGACGACCATGGCGCAGCCAGATTCCCACCATCACTTTAATGCCGTAGGCATTTGCGCTGTCGAGCAAAATTTTAGTCGTCTCATTCGTACCCCAGATCCGAATCGTATTGACACCCAGGTATTGTAAATCTTTTAGTTTCTTTCCGATAGTCGCCTTATCGGTATCGCCCCCGAAGGTGACGCCTTTTACTATAAAAGGCTTGTTGTCCACCAGCAATTCCCAGCCTCCGGTTTCATTTTTCTTCACCACGGTTTTCCCAAAGGATACACTACCGATCAAACAACAACCTATAATAAATGCTACACCGATTCTCTTCATACACCTGTTTACGTAATGAGTTAAAGGAAAGAAAAAAAACAGGTAAATAAAAGCTTTTATTTTCGTGACCCGCTTTTAAACAAATAGTTAGCAAGGCTTAACGCCAGCCAAGTACTGTTTTTTATGTGCTATAAACGGATTGTTATGATGCGCTAAAAATAAAAAGCAATCGCTTGATGCGAAGAATGATTGTTTTGTGTGGTATGTAAACGAGTGTTGGTTTTTGTTTTTGATGAGGAAAAATTGAAGTAGAACAGTAGAAGAAAATTTTTAAGTGAAGTAAAAAATGAATTGACTAAAACTCTCTTGCCTCTAAATTCCCATGAAGAGGCTTGTCGGTTTTTTACTAAATAAGTACTGAA
>JACMQM010000122.1 GCA_014376985.1 Cytophagaceae bacterium
GGCGAAGAATTTCATCAAAGCCCTATCAGCTGATCCGTTGGAAGAAGAGCTGGCAGCACGTGCCTTGCTGTTTTTAGGAGAACGTGATTTCTTAGCTTATTATGACCTTATCTTAGCGCAGCTTTTAGCATATCCAGAATCCGTGAAACTATCCGAAGTATATATGTTGTTGTGCATCAGCAATGGCATGGACTCTTATGCTGAAGGAGAATTGCAACGCATTGAACCTTTCTTGTCCGAAGAGAAATATAAGTATTGGAAATCAACCATCAAAACCATGATGGATAATGATGATGTAGCGATTGAATAAGGCAATGAAGATCTACACGAAGACAGGCGATAAAGGTTCCACATCCCTTCTGGGAGGTACACGCGTAGAGAAATCTGATGCGCGTATCGAATCATACGGCACCATTGACGAATTGAATTCATTTGTCGGTTTGGTGAGAGATTGTACCGATCACTCCTTGATTCGTGAAGAGTTGCTGCATGTACAACATGTTTTATTTATCATCGGCTCACACCTTGCTTGCGAGAAAGAAGAACTAAGATCTAAGCTTCCTTATTTTGCGGAAACAGACATCACGCTATTGGAGAAAGCCATGGATCGCATGAACGAAACACTCGAGCCGATGAAAAATTTCATCCTTCCAGGCGGACATACCACGATCTCCCATTGCCACGTAGCCCGGACTGTATGCCGCAGAGCAGAACGTAATATTGTGGCGCTTTATCATGATATACCAAAGGATATTCTCATCATCACCTACATAAACAGATTGGCGGATTATTTGTTTGTGTTGGCGAGGTATTTTGGAAAGCTGTTGAATGTGGAGGAGATAGCCTGGGTGACGAAAAAATAAATTTCATAGAATTACGTCTATTTCTCTCATCATTTCAGAATTTGTAACCAACCTTTGTAATTTTTATTCAGCAGGGGGTCTGTGATCTGGTAAAAATATATTCCATCTTTTGCGTTGTTCCCCCATTGACCTTGATAATCTTCTTCTTTGAATACCTCACTGCCCCATGCATTATAAACAATAAGATTCAAGATTCTCGGTATCTTAGTTTCGATAATAAAAAAGTCATTCATTCCATCGCCATTGTTCGTGACAAGATTGGGAATGTTTAAGGTGCAATCTAAAAAGTCTACTTTCATACTATCTGTAGAAGTATAACAAGTATTAGATAAACTTACCCAATACGTTCCTGTAGTATTAAATTCATGACTTACGTTATGTCTGCCATCGTACCATTGAACAAGTTCATCAGGCTTAGGATGTAAGACGACAGAAAAAGAAGTACCATCACAAGCTATTGTATCTGAAAGGGTATTCAGCAAAGGAGGATAGACAACAGAAATATTTAAAGTATCTTTCACTTCGCAATATTGTGCTGTTGTTGCTTTTAAACTATAAGTACCAGGTTGATCGGTAGACAAATGATTTAATGTACTGCCATCGTTCCATAAAAAACTTGTATAGTTTGTTGGATGCAATACTTGAACATCTAATGACTGATCGCTACAAATGGAGGCATGTGCATGAGGAATAAGAAGCGTATCGGGTTGTTGAAATTCTGTGATAAATACCGTATCACTTAATGTGCCGCATTCATAAAAAGCCTTTACCCAATATTCTCCTGATGTACTAATAATGATAGAATTATTATTTGCTCCTGTTGACCAAGCATAACGATTGAAGCCAGAGGGAGCACTCAATGAATAATTAGTTGGTATTTTACAAAAAAAAGTATCCTTACCTATGGAAAAAGTATCCGTGTAACGAAGTCTTCTATGTATATTAAATGTATCTCGCAACATTTCACAACCGTTTGATGCTTCCACGGTGAAAGTGCCAGTACCTAATAAGTCCACTTGTCTTGTTGTGTCACCTGTTGACCATTTAATGCTGGACAAGCCAGCAGGAAGTTTAAGCGTAAGTGGGATATCTTCACAAACAATGGTATCTATAAAGCTTACCAAATCAGGTCTCCAGCGTGTAACACTCACATCATCTACAGCATAATTTGATTGAGTAGTTAAATAATTACCTAGGCTTTGGGTATGTGCATTGTCTTTGAAATTACCAATCACTAGCCATTGTTCTCCCCCTTGCGCTTTATAAAGACCCCATACTTTTTGATAATTTGTAGAGTCTGTTAATAAATGACCTGATGGATTTGAAATTTGAGGAGTAATATTGCTGAGGGCTTGAAATCTTAGTTTATAATCAGTGTATACACTGTCTTTTGAAAGGTATATACCTAAGCCATCCGAAGCGACTTCATGAGCATTTGCATAATACGCTACTCCCCCAGAATATCTTGCTAATAAAGCATAAAAGGAGACTTCATAATTACATCCTGCTTTTAATGAATCATTAAGCTTTATTTGGGCATACTGTCTAAAATCCGTGGTATCAACATCAAACCAAATTCCAAAAGTATTAAGCAGGATAAACGCTTTGCCGGTTCTGGGAGTGTATAAATTATTACTAGTCCCTTTATAATGTTGTTTCAAATACGCAAAATTACACTCGTTAAAGTATGTAGGAGGAATTGCCAAATTAACACTCCACCAATTATGGGTAGCGCTGTTCGGTCGTGTTATATCCTGTGGTAATCCTGCAGCGCAGCAACTGTTGATGCATTTAGAAGAAAAAGTCTCAAAGGGACATATAAAATATTTATTGCATAGATCGAACTCTTCAAAACTTGGATTAGGCACAAGGTTTTGTCCCTTTATGTTATAAAAGGAATTAAAAAGTAGGATAAATAGAATAACGTAACGCATGGTTTAAACTAACGATCCAGAAAAAGAAAACTTTTTCTGGATCGAATATAAAAGAAATAAATAAAACGTTTTACTATTTAGTCACAACGAGTTTACCGGTTTGAATAGTATTGTTCACATCACTTATCTGATACAAATAAATTCCTGCAGGTAATGTAGCCGTGTCAAAAGACACGATGTTCTCTCCCTGAACTGTTAAATGTTTATCCAATACAGTATAGGCATCATGTCCTTGCATAGGAGTTAGAGTAAGCTTAACTTCTGTTACTTCTTTACTATTGAAAGATACATTCGTTATACCATTAGAAGGATTGGGGTAAGCGGCTCCTTGTTTATATGTTTGAACAACGTCATCCTTTCCTAATCGACAAGAACCATCCACAATAAAATAACCTGGTTGGTTTGTTGATCCGCATGCATTAGTAACGGTATAGGTAATTTTAAAAGTACCAGTGTTCGTGATAAAATAATTTTTAGGACTACTTTTCGTATTCAGCGATACACCAACAATATTAGCAGGATTTCCTGCAGGTACAGTTGTAGGAGTTGTATTGACAATGTTAGCTGTGATCAAGGCTCCAGTTGTAGGATCTACTTTATCTACTCTAATTTGATAGGTATCAATATAACCCGTACTGTTACTTCCATTCACAGCTACTCCACCGGTGCAGCCCAGTGTACCGGGAAGAGCCGCAGGAGGGTAAGATGCGCCTGTACCATCACTAAATAAGAAGTTTGCAGATGCATTTGTAAGCGTACTGTTCTGTATAAGGGCTGTGTACGTAGTATTCACACAGGCATTTTGAGCGTAAAATGTAATTAGAAAATATCCGGGATGTGTCAGCAAATAATTACTGTTTAACGCTTTGATGTCAATAGTCGCTGGCGGCACAGCTGAGATGAGACCTGTAGGATAGTTATAACCTGATACTACATTACCACTCGCATCGGAACTGGTAACAGTAATGCTGTAGGCCGTTGCAGCTGATGCCGTATTACCAAGTGTAATGGTAGAACAAGTATAAGTATTCACTGCAACAGTAGGACTTGTTGCGGCACCATTGATGGTAAAGGTTGCGTTAGGCTTCGCCACACCGAAAAAGTAACTATAGCTTTGTCCATGTATTTGATCCGGTAAACGATACAGGTCAAATGTTGCATTGGTACCTAAATTACTCAATATCGGAGTACTACTCAAGAGACTATTGGTTAACACATCTGATGTACTGATTCTTCCTAATAAACCTGCAGGAGAGCTATTGCCGTCTATGGCGTACAAATAACCATCTCCTGCAATTTCTAACTGAGTCGTTCCATAGTGACCCGAAGTTCCAGAAACCATAGCAGAGGTACCTGTACTGATGTTCATTTTATAAATGCCTTGATTGGCCGTAACAGAAGAATTCAAAGATAAATAGAGCGAGGCATTATCGGCTGAAAATTCTACGCCATGGCAGCCTGTATATGAACCTATTGATATCGTTTTAGTTGTAAGCGCAATAAAACCAGCATTAGGGGACACAAAATTTATTGTTGCAGTACTGCCACTTCCAATAGGAGAAGACCACGCTAATGTATTGCCATCCGGGGAAAGATCTAAGTCGTGCGCATCGCCAACTCCACTGGTTAGACTTAATATAGACGGGCCTGCATTAATACCAGTAGAGGTAATGGTATGTTTATATAGCGCACCACTAGCAACAGCATACAAGAATCTCGTATTTGTACCCGTATTAAGAAGGCTCACTGCCGTTGCTACAAAATTACCTCCAGAACCTCCAATCAGTAAGCCATCTGACACCAGCGTTACAACACCACTCACACTTAAACTCACTGTTGAATAACGTAGATTCGTAGTAGAGGTACCCGTACCCAAACAATAAATGATGTAAAAGTCACGGCAAGTACCAGGAACAGGTACAATTTCAATGTCGTTACCGAGATCAGCTACGTTATCTAATGCTCCATTATTGGTTAATCGCCCAACAGTTGCTCCTGTTGCATTGATGATAAAATCATTCTTAACGGAAAACAATACATTACCATTCGCATCATAGGCTGAGTTACTTACTGCGTAGGCACTAGGTGAAGTGGAATAGCTAGTCACTACTCCAGCAGTTGTTACATTACGCAAAATATTATTTCCATAATCTGCTACAATAATATTACTAAAACCGTCATATGTTAAACCAGCAGGTTGGCAGAAATAGGCACCTGTTCCAACACCATTAAGAATCCCTGGTGTTCCAGATCCAGCAAGGGTAGTTACAACAAAACTTGTTGTAACTTTACGGATGGTATGGTTATTTTTTTCAGATACGTATAGATTACCAGATCCATCTAATGTAATTCCAAAAGGACCGTTAAATCTAGCACTAGTTCCTGTTGCATTTACAAACCCTGCCGTTGCACTTGTACTACCAGCAATAGTGGTAACCACTCCAGCTGTAGTAATTTTACGAATACAATTATTTCCGTAATCCGCTACATATAAGTTGCCTGAAGCATCCCTAGTTAAAGCGCTTGGATTTCTAAAAGATGCACCACTACCCGTACCATCCACTAAACCTGGAAGTCCAAAAGAATTTCCTGCTATAGTTGTCACTACACCAGATGTGGTGATTTTTCTTATCATGTGGTTTCCGTTATCTGCCACATAGATATTCCCTGAGCCATCAATGAATAAGCCTTCTGGTTGATTAAATTGTGCTGCGGTTCCTGTACCATTAGCATAGCCAGCAGTTCCACTGCCAGCGAAAGTAGAAACAATATTAGAAGAGTTTATTATTCTGATGACATTGTTCATTTTATCAGCTACATAAATATTTCCTGAAGCATCCTTGACAATTCCTGCTGGCTGATTATACTCGGAATAACGTCCGCTATTATAATCAACATATCCCGGTACTCCATTTCCAGATACATCATCATAAGATGTTCTAACAGAATGATTCATTTGATCTGTAAAATAAAGACCGCTACCGTCATAGTAAACAGCAGAGGGACCGTTTAACAAAGCAGGTGTACTTTTTGTTGGACTCGCCCCTGTGAAGTTTACTTTGTATGGAGGTAAGGACCAATACTTCATTTCTGTTTGAGAAAACGCTGTTACTTGTGGCAGCATCAGTAACAGAAGATAAACGATGAATTTCATTTTCATGGTGTGAAAATTTAATAAAAGTTAAAAGTTAAAAATAAATTCAAATGTAAAAAAATGAATTAACTAAACCCGTTTAGTCTTAATATTTAAATCATTTTATCTTAAACAATATTACTTTCATAGAAAAAAAACAGTCTTTGTTTAAACATCATATGAATGGGGTCCAATTATTCATTTCAATAAATTGATCAACGACTTATTAATGAATGCCCTTAATAGAAAATATTTAGTAATTAACTGTTAGTAATTTAACACAAGGACTTCATAGGAATTATTTTCTATTCATCTAAAATGGGAAAATAGCCCAGATAAATTATTAGAGAAAATTCAATCGTGAGAAAAGAGTTATTCAGTATACTAATCAATCACTAAGTATTATTGTTTGCTCTATCTACATTGCAACCAACAACTTGCTTGGCATTTCATTTTCTCAGGCAAAAAATGTATTTTTACCTATCAATATATATGAAAAGTTATGACTAACGACCAACTGAAGGATTTAAAAGGCCGCGTGACGGCTTTGAGGAGGTATCTTTGACTACGATAATAAGATTGCAGAAATAGCTGCGCAAGAAGAACTGACTACTGCTCCTACTTTTTGGGATAACTCCAAGGCAGCAGAAATCCTTTTAAAAGAAATCAAATCTAAAAAAGTCTGGACCGACCATTTCAAATCGGTACAAACTATTGTCGGTGACCTTGAAACCCTGTATGAGTTTTACAGTGCAGGAGATGTCAGCGAAGAAGAACTCAACAAAGAAGCTGCCAGTGCAGAAAAAGCCATTGAGGCATTGGAGTTCAAAAAAATGTTGAGCAACGAAGAAGATCAGCTCAGCGCTATTTTGGAAATCAATCCCGGAGCAGGTGGAACGGAAAGTAATGACTGGGCCGAAATGCTGCTGCGCATGTACATCATGTGGGGCGAGAAAGAAGGTTATACCGTACGTGAAATCAATTACCAGGCCGGTGAAGTCGCGGGTATTAAATCGGCTACGATAGAAATCGACGGAGACTTTACCTATGGTTATTTAAAATCAGAAATTGGCGTACACCGGTTGGTGCGCATCTCTCCTTTCAACTCTAACGGCAAAAGACAAACTTCTTTTGCCTCCGTATACGTGTATCCCGTAATAGACGACACCATTACCATCGAAGTCAATCCCGGCGATATCGAATGGGATACCTTCCGCTCAGGAGGTGCCGGCGGACAAAATGTAAACAAGGTAGAGACGGCTGTGCGCTTGCACCACAAGCCATCCGGACTCATCATTGAATGTCAGCAGGAGCGCTCTCAAATCATGAACAAAGAGAAAGCGATCAAAATGCTAAAATCAAAATTGTACCAGATCGAAATCGAAAAACAAAACGCAGCAAGAGCAGTGGTGGAAAGCGGGAAGAAACGCATCGACTTCGGTTCGCAAATACGCAATTATGTCTTGCATCCTTATAAACTCATCAAAGACGTCAGAACAGGCGTAGAACGTACCGACGTAGACAATGTGCTGGCGGGAGATTTGAATGAGTACATTAAGGCTTACCTGATGGAGAATTAAGAGATGAGAAAAGAGAAATGAGAGATGAATATTCAATTTTCATTTCTCCTCTCACATCTCTCTTTTCTTATACACTCCCATTCCAAACAACGCAAAATCATATTTCACTGGATCTTTGGGATCAAAGCTTCTCAGTACTTCTGTCAATTCCAATGCAGCCTGCCAATCGGTGGGCTTTCTTTTTAATAATCCAAGTTCTTTTGAAACTCTCTCTACATGTACGTCTAAAGGACATACCAATTGAGAAGCTTTAATTTCTTTCCAAATACCGAAGTCTACTCCTTTTTTATCTTGGCGCACCATCCAGCGTAAAAACATATTGATGCGCTTGCAAGCGGAGTTACGCGCAGGAGAAGCGATGTGTTTGCCGGTGCGTTGCGGTGCGTATTCTACATTAAAAAAGGTTTGCCTAAAATGATTTAGTCCGCCTTCAATCGTGACGTCCTTTTTCTTCATTCCCAAACTGAATGCTTGTTCTAAAGAATCATGTTCGGTATACCAGCGCTTAAAAAAATCAATGAAGTATAAGGCATCGGTAGCGTTGAAGGTGCGGTGCACAAACTTTTCAAAGGCTTTCAAATCGGCGTCGTTATGGTTCATGATGAACTCATAAGGATTGTTTTCCATTAAGCCGATGAGCTCCTTGGATTTATTGATGATTGTCTTTCGCTGTCCCCATGCCAGTGTAGCGGCCCAGAAACCCATGATCTCTATATCTTGCTGACGGGAAAATAAATGCGGGATGCTGACAGGATCGTCGTCAATGAAGGAAGGCTTATTGTAACGTTCTACCCAATCATCCAACAGCTTTTTGACGTCTTCTATTTTATTTTTTTTCGCCATGACAAGTATCCACTATAGCTTTGAGTCTACTAACTTCTGCTTCCCGCACCGTCAATGCAAAAGCAGCCATCTCTTTTTCTTGTAGTAACTCTTCTTTCTCCGATTTTTCCCTACCGGCATAAAATGCCAGACCAATAATTAATACAGATTGCGCCAGGCAACACCAGAAATAAAAACTATAGGATTTAAGTGCTGTCATGATACGCGCTCTTGTATTTTGCGAACCATAGCCGTTTGCCAGGTAATAGGAAAAAACGCGACGGACCATGACAACAGACGGTTGAAGAAACCGTGTACCGCAACCACTTTGCCTTTATGTAAAGCATTTACGCCAAACTTCGCAACATCCATGGAGGAGGCAGGTTTCATGCGTTTGAATAATTTGGAATCCCCAAGGTTCGCATTCGTTACGAAATGCGTTTCTGTAGCTCCCGGACACAATGTAGTTACTGTAACTCCTGTTCCTTTTAGTTCATTGGCCAAAGCCGCAGAGAATGATAACACATATGACTTCGTAGCAAAATAAACCGCCATTAAGGGGCCCGGTTGAAAAGCCGCTGTAGAAGCTACATTCAGAATCTTCCCTTGTTTGCGTTTGACCATATCAGGTAATAACAAACGTGTTAAGCTTGTCAGTGTTGTGATATTCAATTCGATCATTTGTTGCTGACGCAATGCATCGATTTCATAAAATAAACCAAACTCACCAAAACCTGCATTGTTGATCAATACATCGACTTGTAAATGTCGCCTGTCCAATTCGCTCTTTAAATCAAATGCTGCATTGTGCTTCGCAAGATCACAAGCGATGACATAAGCCTTTACATTATATTTTGTGCTCAACTTTTCCTGCAACTCTACTAAACGATCTTCACTGCGCGCCACAAGAATGAGCTCGTATTTATCAGCGGCAAATAAAGTGGCAAAATCAGCTCCCAAACCAAAGGAAGCCCCAGTAATTAAAACGGTGGACATAGCAAACGGTTTATTCTCTAAAAATAGAAAAACTATTCATAAAAGTAAGATCAAATAATACCAAAGGATGAAAAGTTGGTTTAGTTTTACATGAAATTGTTACAACATGCCTTTCAAAGAAAAATTGTTTAATACAGTCCGTACAGTGCTACCCTACTTAAAAAGGGCTGTTTATGCGTTTTTCATCGGCAGCATCCTTTCGGTGATCTTGTTTCGCTTTGTTCCGATTCCTTTTACACCACTTATGATCATCCGAGTTTGTGAACAATGGGGAAACGGCAAATCGGCACGTTTGGTAAAAGATTGGGAAAGCCTGGATGACCTGTCAAAAAACATTCCTCTTGCCGTGATGGCTTCCGAGGATCAAAAATTCATAAAACACTGGGGCTTCGATACAGATGCTATTGCCAAAGCTTACAAGAATAATCAACGCAAAAGAAAAAGAACGATACACGGCGCCAGCACGATCAGCCAGCAAGTGGCGAAGAATGTATTTCTATGGCAAGGCAGATCATACCTACGCAAAGGTTTTGAAGTATATTTTACGGTATTGATAGAAATCTTCTGGTCAAAAGAACGCATCATGGAAGTCTATTTGAATGTAGCTGAAATGGGTGATGGTTACTATGGTGCAGAAGCCGCTTCCAGGAAATACTTTCGTTGTTCTGCTTCCAAACTCAATAAGGACCAGGCTGCGTGGCTGGCTTGCATATTGCCTAATCCAAGAAAATATTCACCGACAAAGCCATCAGGGTATTTGCAGAATCGACATGCTTGGATAAGAAGGAATATGGATAATTTGGGAGGAGTGAAATGGTAAAGGAGTGAAGAGTAAATGGATAGTGAGTGAAGAGTTATTATAATCAAAAAAGAGCAGTAGAATAATTTCTACTGCTCTTTTTTGCGGATTGCTTGAGAATACTAAATGTAGCTAGTATATACTGCCATCTTCACTACTTACTCTTCACCACTCACTCTTCAAAGCCTACATAATATAAGACAACGTCACCGGGATCTTCTTATCCACTCCTGCCAGTCTTTCAAATGCTTTCTTAGAGATCTTCAACACTACGCGATCGTTCAATCCGTTGGTGGGCAGCTTGCCGATGACACGTACGAAAATGCGTTGGTTATTGCCTTCGTTGATTACTTGAATGATAGTACCTGTCGGTGCTGTTTTATGCAAAGCCAAATACTTGTCTGTATCTCCTCCATCAATAATTTCTGCAAAACCAGTTTCTGTTACTTTCTTAAACTCTCCGTTAGGCTGCACGCGTATGTTTGCCATGCTATCCAAATATCTTTTCTCCTGTTCTTGTTCTTTGGTAAGGACGGTATCCGGAGGAGGAGTAACTTGTGCCGGATCTTTTTTCGTTTCAACTACGGGATCTTTTTTCACTTCGGCTACCACTATTACGGGAGGCTTTTGTTTTTCTGTTGTTGGAGGAGTATCGAGTTTCACTACGATCGGAGTCAGTTTCAATACCTGACCTACTTTAAGACCTGCAGATGTTTCAGGATTCCATGCTTTCAAATCGTCAACAGAAACATTGTACTTTCTTGAAATGCTATAAAGTGTTTCTCCCGGTGCTACGGTATGTGAAGTGGTAGAAGGATTAGTAACGGTAGTAGAAACAGGTGCATCACCTCTTTTGATCACTTGCTCTACCGGCGCTTTGCCTGGTATCAATAACTCATCCCCGATGCTCAATCCATTAGCGGCAGTGGGATTAAGTTTTTTCATTTCATCTACACTGACATTGTACTTCTTCGCAATGGAATACAAGGTTTCACCTGTGATCACGATATGTGTAGAGCTGCTTGGTTTAGTGGTATTGACTGATTTTTCAGGAGAAGGAACACGCAACACCTGACCTACTTTCAATTCGCTCAGGTTCACGTCTGCATTGGCTTTTTTAATATCGTCTACACTTGCGCCGTATCTGCGGGACAGTGCATACAATGTTTCTTTGGCATCCAAACGATGCAAGACAAAACGCTTACCGTCTTTTTTCTCTACGCCGATGGAATCTTCTACACCGGCCTGAGATGCCTGAGTATTCAACAAAAGAAACAATGCCATTAAAACTACACCAATTGTTTTTTTCATATTAACGAAGATCATAAATGCGAAGTTGATTTTTATCCTTAACGTAAATACATTGTTGTTGAACAATCATAAATACATCAAGAGCCATTCCTTTTAATTGTTCATCGATTCGTTCCTGCCACAGCACCTTCGAATCTTTATCAGTGATCAAAAGATACTGATCCAACTCTTTTCCTTCTTCAATATAGTAAGAAAGCACTATACGCTCGTTTTTCCACTCCAGGTATTCCACCATCCCTACCAAAGAATGTGCCGCTTTTTCCTTTACAAATGCCGACAACTCTCGGTATAACGGATTTTCTTCTCCAATATGATAAGGATATAGAATTCCTTCAATCATTGGTTTGGTCAATTGCATAGACTTCAACCGGGGATAAAGGCTTACAGCCAAGGTAGCCAGGTCAAGCAGGTAGAAGTTTTCTTCGTCACCGGCTTTTCTGATCAACAGATTCTGGCCTTGCACTTTGATGAAAGAATATTCTTTTTCTTTGATGATCCATTGTTGCTTGCGCAGGTCGAACACATAGAGTCCTTCCGTAACGGGCAATGAAGGATCAGGAAAACAACTGAAGCAGGCTTTGCCGTCGATCACCGACTGAAGCGAAGGCCAGCCTGGTATGTGAGCTGCCAACGACACTTCCCACAACGCTTTAGGCACAGGCAATTGAAAAGCATACAAGGTGCTTTCTGATTTTCCTTGTGCCACACCTTGTACAAGTATTGTATTTAGCTCCAGCACAGGAATCACTTTGATGACCTGCTCGGCTTCATGGAGTAAAAAAGATGAAAGCTTTGACTCTGACAATTTAATCCCTTATTTTAACTCAAAAATAAGACATTGAAAGGGTTGTACCAAAACAGCAAGCACATTCTATACGGATTAAGCTTCATAATCGCATGCGTTTTATCCACATTCCAAAGCTATGGAGCCACTTCTTCCGGATCTCCTGTGATTTGGGTACTTTCTATCGATGCTGAAATAGACCCGCGCATGAGTTTATATGTCGCTAAAGGACTGAAAGAAGCCGAAACACAAGGTGCCACGCAGGTTATTATTCAAATGAATACCTTTGGAGGAGCACTGGAAGATGCTGAGAAAATAAGGAACCTTCTGATCAATACGAAAGTTCCGGTATGGGTTTTCATCAATAAAAACGCGGCTTCCGCCGGCGCCTTGATTTCCATTGCCTGTGATAAAATATACATGGCGCAAGGATCCAATATAGGTGCAGCCACTGTGGTGAATGGAGACGGAGAACCTGCACCGGATAAATACCAGGCTTACATGCGAAGTCTGATGCGCTCCACCGCAGAGGTGAGTCATCGGGATCCTTCGATTGCAGAAGGCATGGTAGGCAGGCCATTGGCGCAAGACAGCAGTACCATCGGACATGTGATTTCTTACACCACAGCCGAAGCCATTGCTAATCATTTTTGTGAAGGACAAGTCAGTACTATTGCAGAAATTTTAACCTTGAATCACCTGAGTAACTTTACGATCCATTACTACGCACCGAGCACCACCGATGAAGTCGTTGCCTTTTTTATGAATCCTTTGTTGCGCAGTTTATTGATTCTGTTGATCATCGGCGGGATCTATTTTGAATTGCAGGCGCCAGGCATTGGCTTCCCTTTGATTGCAGCGGCGACCGGTCTCATTTTATACTTCGTCCCTTCCTACTTAAGCGGCTTATCTCAAAACTGGGAAATCGTACTCTTCTTTATTGGCGTGGCTTTGCTGGCGGTAGAACTCTTCATTATACCAGGCTTTGGCGTTATTGGAGTGAGCGGTATTGTCTGTATGTTGGCTTCTTTGGTATTGGTTTCGGTCAACAATCAGGTATTTGATTTCACCTTTGTAGCAGAAGCCGATTTAGAATTGTTGTTGTTGATGACAGGCGCCAGTACCTGTATCGTCTTCCTTTTGTTTTTCACTTTAGGCAGAAAAGTTTTGCAAAGTCGCTATTTCAAAAAAATCACCCTGCAGGAACAACAATTCAGTGCAGCCGGCTACACGGTGAATACGGTTCAAAACCTCGTGGGCCAAAGTGGGACGGCCTTTACAGACCTCAGACCTTCGGGCAAAGTAATGGTAGATGGTAAACTATATGATGCGTATACTGCAGGAGAATTTATTGCAGAGAGAAGTGAAATAGTCGTGAAGGAGCAAAGTATGGGGTCCTTGAAAGTAAGAATGGTATAATTTTATAGCGGTTGTATTTCGGTGAAGTATTTAGACAAGTATTAGGACGTGCCCCTTGCGGGTCAATATTCACACTCGCGTGCTCGATTGCGCTACAAGTCCTCGCTCGGTTCAATCTTATTGCATTAACTACCCCATCGGCTAGCTGTGGTTTTTTCGCTTCTATCCCTCACGCAAATTATACTCAAACAGATGAGGATTTGCGTTAGGGATTGAGCCATTGTCTGAGCTCTTCCCGCTTTTTCAGCGGGAAAGCGAGTGGTGAAAGCCCGGCCCGAAGGGACACGCCAAAAAAGAGAAACAAAAACAAAGCGGAGAAACACTGTATCTACTTCGCTCTACCCTCCAATCTTTTTGACCTTATAACCCAACGTCACAAGCAGCTGCAAAATTTTATCCCTGAAATCGCCTTGAATTAAGATTTCATTGTCCTTGGCACTGCCGCCTACGCCGCATTTATTCTTTAGAACTTTACTCAATGCTTCTAAATCGGAAGCGGAACCCACAAACCCGGTAATGAGGGTCACTTGCTTGCCCCCTCTTGATTTTTTATCCAATTGTACCCGAAGATCCTGTTGATTAGGAGGTAAGGTTTCTTTTTCGGCTTCTCCATCGTATTTATAATCAAAGTCTGAAGACGTAGAATAGACCACTCCTGAACGATTTTTAAAATTTTCCTTAGCCATCGTAATTTTACTTTTGAATATAAAATGTTTTTAATTAGCTTTAATTTATCGA
>JACMQM010000123.1 GCA_014376985.1 Cytophagaceae bacterium
ACATTCTTTCCCGTTTTTATTGGGCATGTTTAAATCTAAAAAAATTAAATGAGGTAAAGGATAATTTCCTGATTGTAGCATGGTGAGCAATGCTTTGCCATCTTCCGCACAGGTCAACTGAATCGTTGGATCAACTTCATGAATGACTTCTTCAAACATAGCTCGATCATCCGCGTCATCGTCCGCTAAAAAAACAACAACGGGTTTTTTTGAAAGTGCCATAGAGGAAGCAGGACTCATTTGCCTTTTGTTAAATTGTTTAATAAAGGAAACAAAATATAACAACAAAACAAATGAGCCTTGCTTTATTCTATAACATCTTATTCATTCAGGCGCTGTTTAGAATAATTCTTTTCAACTATAATTCGTGCTAAGACAACTGTTGTTTTAACAATTAGATTTATTCGTATAGTTTCTTTATTAGACGGTAGAAATTCTTCAACACCTCGTATGCGGCTTTCTTTTCGCCTTTGTCAGAAAGGAGCCCTTTTCTATTGAATCCATCTTGCACCCCAGGCAACAATCTTCTCGGCGAACGAAAATCAACCAGTATCCATGGCGTAACACCTCTCCATTGAGGAATGCGCTGCAGCATCTTAATCGTTTTTTCGTACACTACTTTTTGATACTCTTCAGACCATCTCGTTAACGAATCACCATGCAAACCATATTTCGCATCGGCACCAAATTCTGAAATCAATACCGGTTTATTTTGTTTGATGTTCCATTGAATACGATCAATCTTATCAGGCAATCCATCATACCAACCCACGTATTGATTAAAGCTCAATACATCTACATAGTTTGCAAAAGGATCGTCTATTGTTTTCGTAAAAGGATCTGCATCGGTTGCGTGAATTTCTAAAGCTGCGCTTACCAATCGCGTTGGATCAAGTTCTCTTGTCTTAGTAGCCAGTCTCAATAAAAAATCTGTGCGCGGTTTACTAACCGGTGTCTCATTGGCCATAGACCAAATGATAGAAGATGCCCGATTCTTATCACGGTTAATCACTTCTTTCAATTGATTCTCTGCATTGGCATAGGTTTGAGGATTATCCCATTGGATCGTCCAATACACAGGAATCTCTTCCCAAACCATCAGTCCCATTTGATCTGCCAGCCTAACGACATGCTCGTTATGGGGATAGTGTGCTAAACGCACGTAATTGCAACCTAGCTCTTTTGCCCAAGTCAGCAAGAGTTTGGCATCTTCCAATGAATAGGCTCGGTTTTGACGCAGTGGATTTTCTTCGTGTATACATATACCGCGTAAGAAAATTGATTTTCCATTCAATAAAATATTTTGTTCTTGTGTTTCTATCGTTCTTAAACCAATTTGATCCTGTAATTCTTCATCGTTAGTTTTTACAAAGACGTCATATAGGAAAGGATTATCGGGCGACCAAAAAGTAATTTTATTTAGCTTAATACTAAATACGGCACGTCCGGTGCTATCCGTTACCAGCTCCTTATTGATTTTTAATTCAGGAATATTCAATGCTATTTTTTTACCGGACACATTGGATCCTTTTAAAGCAATGTATCCTGAAAGGAGCTGTTTGTTTTTAGGAGCGAGCTGAATAAAATAATCATTGATAAATGTTTCCGGAACTTCTATCAGCTTTACATCTCTCGTAATTCCACCATAGTTCCACCAATCTGTATTGAGTGTAGGTACCGCCTCTTTCTTTCTTTTGTTATCCACTTTCACAATAACAAAATTTCCCTTCTCTTTTACCAGGCCGGTGATATCAAAATTAAAAGGAGTGAAACCTCCTTCATGCACACCCAATTTTTTTCCATTAAAATAAACATCTGCTCTATAATTCACCGCTCCGAAAGAAAGAAAAATCTTTTTGTCTTTACTCAGCACTTTATAATCGAATGATTTTTTATACCAAACCGTGCCTTCATAATAATACAATTTCTCTACCTGAGAATTCCAGTCACCCGGTATTTGCATGGTCGGCGATTGATCGAAATCGTATTCGATCATGTCTGTTTTATCCTTGGGCTTTGCATTCAGGTAAAAAGCCCCATTGCCAGGATTGGCCGACTGATCATGAGGTGTATAGCGGTAATCATAATAGCCAGTTTCGTATGGATCTACAATATAGCTCCAAGCCCCGTTCAAAGAAGTCGATGGACGGTTATAAGCATTGATTAAAATATTGTCTTGCGCATGACTTGAAACAAGGAATGTCACAAGCGCACATAATAAAAGAAGTATTTTATTCATACAATGAGAAATGGATTTGTATGAATAAGATACAGAAAAAAATAATAATGAAACGTTTGTGCTATTTTATTATTGACAACTGTTTTAGAACAGCTGTTGTAATTGTTTTACGGCAAGGAACAAAATTGGGGTTTTTATCCATCTTTTGCTTTCTTGTTCGCGTTGCAAAAAACACAACGCCTTCTTGTCTCTCCACATACCCAACCCACCAGCCCATGTCTTCTGTTGCGTTTGTCGCCCAACCTGTTTTTCCTCTTATCGTGTATTGCGGTGTTGTTTCAGCAATCATGATTTTTTTTACGATATCTAGATTACGCTTAGAAAACCCAAGCTTCCCTTCATATAACTTTTTCAAAAAGTCGATTTGTTGAACAGGTGTGACTTTGAACGGTCCGAAATTCCAAAAGTCAAGCCCAGGTTCTGAAAAATCCATGTTGCCCCAACCACTGGCTGTGATGTATTTTTTATATTTTTCGCGTCCTACTTTTTTTGCTATTTCCAGGTTAAACCAAACCGCAGATTTTTTAAAGGCTTCCTCCAGATCCATGTCTTTAAAAATATCGGTGCGGTTTCCATAATAGACTGTATCGACATTTTCTATTCCGACAAATTTTATGATTTGTTTTTCATCCTTCAAGATACCTTCTTCCAAGGCAATCAAGGCATTGATAATCTTAAATGTCGACGCAGGGTTTGATGGCACTTTGCTGTCTGCCTCCTTACTGTAGATCCATGCTTTGTCAGTAGCATTGTACAACGTGATACTTCCACCCATGCCACAATCCTTAAACGATTTCTCTAAATCGTTTTGCGCCAATAAAGAAAAAGGAAAGAGAACTAATATAATAAGATAGTTTTTCACGCTATTGTTTAGGTAAAGATGATTTTCTGGCACGTGTATACAACCAGGCCCAACGGATCAATATAAATTGAAACATCAGTCTAACAATAGTAAGTAGGAAATATTTATTATCCGTTTTGTAAAAGTCAACGGTTTGTGCACTATGAATAGCAACGAAGTAAATAATCAACATGGCGATGATCAACCAGGCGGAAATTTTTCTAGTCTTCTCAGGAATCAGTAGCATCGCCAAAATGATTTCTGCTGCGCCACTCAAATAAATAAGGAACAAAGGATACGGCAACCAAGATGGCATGATCCATATAAACCGTTGCGGAAATAGCAAGTGTACAAGGCCAACAAAAGTGTACACAACAATCATCAGGTAAAAGAAAAACTTTCCCATAGTTTTCTTACCAGCCCGTGATGTGTTGAATGAAAGGAGTGAACTGATCTGCCATTCTTTGATGTGTTGCTAAAGACGCATGCCAATCTTCTCCGTAAGGAGGCAATTGCTGATCCAATTTAACATAGTATGCTTCTTTGTCTCCCGCGGCTTTTCTGCTTTCTATTACCTTCTGCACATCTTGTTGAATACGTGTCAAACAATTGCGGCCTTCAGGCCAACTGTCTGACATGCTTACACCAGTAACACAAACGATTTTGGATTTTGGATAATAGGATCTGATTTTTTCTACAAAGGCAATATAGGTCTGAGTAAACGCCGCGTCATCTAGTTCGTCTCCATTAGACTCCGGATAAAAATCATTCGCTCCCAGTTTGATGACGACTACATCCGGTAGTTCTTTTTTCATGTCCCACGAAACACTAAACGGGTCATCAGGGAAAACGCGCAAATAAATTTTAGGCAAGGTGCCTTCTTCACTGCCCGTATTGTTTCTGTACATCCCTCTTCCAGAATAAGCGATGCACCGGTACTCCGCATTTAATGCACGCGATGTAATGGCACTAAAGGATAAATAATGATTTTCATTCTTGCTGTGAAAACCGGTACCAGGATTACCTGCTGGTGGTGCAGCAATACTGGCTTCGTTGCCATAACCGCAAGTAAAAGAATCACCGATGAATTCTATCCTGTATTTTTTTTCGAGAGGCTTTTCCAATATCGTTCCATGAGGTGCTTTGAACCCTAAAAACGCAACACCGCCTACCGAGCACTCTGTTCTCTTAAATACTTCAATGCTATGTTGCTGATTTACTAAACCACCAACCAATAGATAAGATTGTTTTCCGGTTGTTGTTTGTAAGAGTTGAACTACTTTTTCATCTACTATTACTGTAAAGTAGTTAGTGGTTTTTTCATCACCGGTTGCAAAGTCTTCTAACAGCATGTGTAGTTCAGTGCCTGTAAATAAAGTCTTGACAGAAACACCAGAATAACAAAAAGCGGGTTTGGCGGGGTTTGTAAAATCAATGCGACCGGCATACATAATTTCAGGAGCATCTGCTGCAAAAACAATAGCGGAACCTTTTTGGGCTTTGCTCATGGTGTTCATTAAAAACACCAGTGCTATTAAAATGAAATGTTTCATGTCTTACGTTTATAATTGAATATAACAAAAAAGGAGGATCTAAATCCTCCTTTTTTGTTATAATGATTGTTGTGCTTCTTACAAATGTATCGGTCTGTTATCCGTAGCCGCCAGACAAGCTTCACGCATCGACTCGGCAAATGTAGGGTGAGCATGCGACATTCGAGATACATCTTCAGCTGATGCTCTGAACTCCATTGCGACCACCGCTTCTGCAATCACATCCGCAACACGCGGACCAATCATGTGAACACCTAAAATTTCATCGGTTGTTTTATCTGCCAATACTTTTACAAAACCATCCACGTCCATGCTCGCACGTGCTCTGCCAGAAGCTTTAAAAGGAAATGATCCTACTTTATAAGCACGACCAGATTCTTTCAACTGTTCTTCTGTAAATCCTACCGATGCCACCTCCGGCCAGGTATACACTACACCAGGAATTAAATTATAATTCACGTGTGGTTTTTGCCCTACTAAACGTTCCGCTACAAATGTTCCTTCTTCTTCCGCTTTATGCGCCAACATGGCACCTTTTATTACGTCACCAATGGCATAGATACCAGGAGTAGAAGTCTCCAAATGATCGTTGACATCTACACGTCCTCTTTCATCTACTTTTACACCAACGGCTTCTAAGTTCAAACCTTCTGTGTAAGCTTTTCTTCCGATAGCCACCAATACATAGTCGCCTTTGATTTCGACTACTTGTCCTTCGGCATTCTCCGCTTTCACGGTTACTTCTTTGCCTTTGGTTTCAGCTCCTACTACTTTATGCTTGAACAAAAATTCGAATCCTTGTTTGCTCAATACCTTTTGTAATTCTCTTCCCAATCCTCTGTCCATTGATGGGATCAATGTATCAAGAAATTCAACCACTGTTACTTTAGCGCCCAGACGCGCATATACAGAACCCAATTCCAATCCAATCACACCACCGCCAATAACAATCATGTGTTTCGGAACTTCCGTCAGGTTCAACGCTTCTGTGGAAGTGATGATTCTATTCTTGTCAATCGGCACAGCAGGTATGCTGATCGGTTTAGAACCTGTTGCAATGATGACATTTTTTGTTTCGATCTCCTGAGTTTTGCCGTCAGCAGCCGTTACCTTGATTTTGTTTTTAGTAACGAAAGAACCCATGCCTGTGAAGACATCGATTTTGTTTTTCTTCATCAGGAAATTGATGCCGTCCACCGTTTGTTTCACCACATCACCTTTCCGTTTGATCATCTGTGCCAGATTCACTTTCAAATCTTTCAATTCGATGCCGTGCGTTTGAAAAGTATGTGCCGCATTGTGATAATGTTCCGAAGAATCCAACAAAGCTTTTGAAGGAATACAACCTACGTTTAGGCAAGTTCCGCCAAGGCTGCTGTATTTTTCAACGATCGCAGTTTTCAAACCGACTTGCGCGCAACGAATTGCAGCTACATATCCGCCGGGTCCTGATCCGATGATGACTACATCATAACTCATAGTGTTGTTGTTTATTTAAGTGTTAGTTTTTTTATTCTAATTCAGCTGCTTTAGAGAATAATCATCATGAGGGCGTTTCCCTTCGGGCCGGGCTTTCGCTACTCGCTTTTTTCTTTAGAACGTGCGGATTAAGTTAAAACCTCCCTCGCAACCCAAAGAAAAAGAGCTCAAACAATAGCTCAATCCCTAACGCAAATCGATTAAACACCCAACAACAATCTTGTCGGATCTTCTAACAATTGTTTTACTCTCACCAGAAATCCAACTGATTCTCTTCCGTCAATGATTCTGTGATCGTAAGACAAGGCTAAATACATCATCGGAAGAATCACAACCTGACCGTTAACAGCCATCGGACGTTCCACGATGTTGTGCATACCCAAGATGGCAGACTGAGGAGCGTTGATGATTGGAGTAGACATCATGGAACCGAAGATGCCGCCGTTTGTAATGGTGAACGTACCACCGCTCATTTCGTCTATCGTCAATTTATTATCACGCGCTTTCAAAGCCAAACGAACCACTTCTTTTTCGATTTCAACGAATGACATCGTTTCAGCATTACGAATCACCGGAACAACCAATCCTTTGGGAGCAGATACCGCAATCGATACATCACAGTAGTTGTGGTATACGATTTCTTCTCCATCTATGTATGCATTCACTGAAGGATACTCGAGCAAAGCCTGACAAACTGCTTTCGTGAAGAAAGACATGAAGCCTAAGTTTACACCATTTTTTTCTTTAAATGAATCTTTATATTTCGCACGCAAGTCCATAATCGGCTTCATGTTCACTTCGTTGAACGTAGTCAACATCGCCGTTTCATTTTTTACAGCGACCAATCTTCTTGAGATGGTTTTTCTCAAACTGGTCATTTTTTGTCTGTCGTCTACTCTGCTTCCTGCAGGAGCTTTAGGAGCTGTTGCTCCGTTCGATGAGACTGCTTTTTCCACCGGTTTATTTTGTGCGTTTTGTGCGTCTTCTTTTGTTATTCTTCCGTCTTTACCTGTGCCTTGTACATTCGAAGTACTGATTCCTTTTTCATCCAATATTTTAGCAGCTGCAGGAGCAGCATGACCTTTGGCATAATCAGAACCACCAGATGAAGCTGGAGTTGTTGTAGCAGGAGCAGTGGCTTGCGGAGCAGCAGCGTTACCGGCACCTACTTTGATTTTACAAACCAAACCACCGATCGGCAATACATCACCTTGTTTAGCGACTGTTTCCAATGTGCCGGCTACTTCAGCACGCAATTCAAATGTTGCTTTATCTGATTCAATCTCACACAATAAATCTTCTACTTGTACAAAGTCACCTGTTTTTTTTGTCCATGTTCCGATGGTTACTTCAGAAATAGATTCACCGACAGCAGGCACTTTAATTTCTTTTACTTCGCCTGTACCGGCTGAAGGAGTAGCAGCAGCTTTCGTGGCTGTTGGAGCTGCAGATTCTGCTTTCGCAGCAGGAGCATCTGCAGGTTTTGCAGCCGCGCCACCATCTTCAATAGAAGCGATGACAGCACCAACTTGTACCACATCTCCTTCTTTCGCTTTGATGCGCAATACGCCTGCAGCTTCAGAGTTCAACTCGAATGTTGCTTTATCGGATTCGATCTCTAACAAGAGTTCGTCCGCTTTTACCGTATCACCGTCTTTCTTCACCCATTTACCAATGGTAACTTCAGTGATTGATTCGCCTACTGCGGGAATTTTAATATCTAATGCCATATACTTTTAATGTTATAGGTAAATGTTTTTTATCTTATGAGAACTACCAGTAAATCGGTTTGATTTTTTCTGCAAAGGAACGCTTCACCAAATCCGCCTGCGCTTCATTGTGTGCTTTATAGTAACCTACCGCAGGAGAAGCTGCTTCGTCTCTACAAATGACATCCATTGTTACTTGTTTGTTTTTCAATGCATACAATCTTCTCAAGATAAAGCCCCATGCGCCCATGTTGAATGGTTCTTCCTGAACCCAAACAAATTCCGCTTTTGAATATTTAGCAAAAATCTGCTCCAATTGTTTTTCAGGGAAAGGATAAATCTGTTCCATACGAACGATAGCAATGTCTTTACGTTTGTTGTTTTGTTGTTCTTCTAACAAATCGTAATACACTTTACCCGTGCAAAGCAATACACGTTTCACGCTTTTCGGTTCGGAATAGGTATCGTCGATGATTTCTCTGAACGATCCGTTTTCGAATTCGCTCAATGGAGATACTACCAATGGATGACGCAACAATGATTTCGGAGACATAATCACCATTGGTTTTCTGAAGTCCCAAGTCATCTGTCTACGCATCGCGTGGAAAAAGTTAGATGGAGAAGTAATGTTCGCCACCACCATATTATAATCCGCACACAAATCCAGGAAGCGTTCGAAACGTGCACTGGAGTGTTCCGGACCCTGACCTTCGTAACCGTGCGGCAATAACATTACGATGCCATTCATGCGTTGCCATTTGGTTTCACCGGAAGCGATGAACTGATCAATCATGACCTGTGCACCGTTGGCGAAGTCACCGAACTGTGCTTCCCAAATGACCAAGGCATTAGGGTTTGCCATGTTGTAACCGTATTCAAATCCTAACACGCCGTACTCAGAAAGTAGGGAATTATAAATTTGAACACTGTTTTTTACTTTACCGACATTGTTCAATGCGCAATAGGATTCATTCGTATCCGCATCTTTGAACACCGCATGACGGTGAGAGAAGGTGCCGCGTTGTACATCTTGTCCGGACAAACGAACCCCTTTGCCGTCTTCCAGCAAAGAACCGTAAGCCAATAATTCTGCAGAAGCCCAGTTCAACGATTTCGTTTCGAAGAATTGATCTTTTCTGTCTTTTAGTAATTTCTCAATCTGCTTGATCGGTTTGAATCCGGAAGGAATTTCGCTCAATGCTTTCCCAACTTTTTCAATGATCGCTTTTGTAATACCTGTCTTAGGAGATTGATCAAAATCTTCTGGCGTAGAACGACGCAGTGAACTCCATTCCTTTTCCGTCTTTTGTAAAGAGTAAGGCAATGGTTTTTGTTTTACCAAATTCAAACGGTCTTGCAACAAATCACGGAATGACTTGTCCATGTTTTTCGCCAGTTCCGCATCTACATCACCACGATCGATCAACTGTTTGTTATAAACTTCTCTAGGATTCGGGTGACGGGAAATGATATTGTATAAAGAAGGCTGAGTAAATTTCGGTTCATCACTTTCATTGTGACCGTGACGACGGTAACACACCATGTCAATGAAAATATCACCCTGGTATTTCTGACGGTACTCAGCAGCAAAATTTGCACAGAATACTACCGCTTCCGGATCGTCACCGTTCACGTGCAATACAGGGGCATCGATGATTTTTGCTAAATCTGTGCAATAGATACTGGAACGGGCATCTTCAAAGTCTGTTGTGAAACCCACCTGGTTGTTGATGACAAAGTGAATGGTACCACCACTTTGATAACCTTTCAACTTACTCATCTGAGTGGTTTCGTACATGATCCCTTGTCCGGCAACCGCGGCATCCCCGTGGATGAGGATGGCACATGCTTTAGAACCGTCTCCACCATATAATGCATCCGCTTTCGAACGAATGAATCCAAGTACAACTGGATTCACTGCTTCCAAGTGAGAGGGGTTTGGAGCAAGTTTTAAGTTTACTTTGTTTCCTTGTGGTGTAACGATTTCACTGGAGTAACCCATGTGGTATTTCACGTCACCGTCTCCCATTGTCAAATCAGGAATTTGAGTTCCTTCAAATTCAGTGAAAATTTGTTCGTAGGTTTTACCTAAGATGTTCGCCAAAATGTTTAGACGACCACGGTGAGCCATACCGATCATGACTTCCTGAACACCCAAATCACCCAAACGGTTGATGATAGCATCCAAAGCTGGTATAGTCGTTTCACCACCTTCAAGTGAGAAGCGCTTTTGACCAACATATTTCGTATGCAAGAAATTTTCAAACACAACGGCTTCATTCAGTTTGGAAAGAATTCTTTTTTTCTCATCCAATGCAGGATTGAAAGCCATGGCTTCTTTCTCAATTTTATTTCTAAGCCAGGCTAACTTGTCTGGGTTTCTGATGTATGTGTATTCAAACCCAACAGTGCCTTCATATATATATACTAAGGCTTCCATTACTTTTCTTAGTGGTACAGCACCGAGACCAAGCTCTTCACCCGCTAATGGGAATACGGTATCTAAGTCCGCATCAGACAGACCGAAGTCCGCCAGATCTAAAATCGCTTTACGATCTTTTCTTGGTCTTACCGGGTTGGTTTTTGATTTCAAGTGGCCTCTGCTTCTGTAAGCATGAATGAGGTAGTGCACTCTGATTTCTTTTTCGGAAACAGGAGCAGCTGTTCCGTTAGAAGAAACGGCGGTGGTTGAAGTCGCTACACCGTTGCCGTTGCTTGCTTTTTTCTCGCCATACTTTTGGATAGAAAAATCGAACCCTTCAAAGAATTTCTGCCAGCTCTCATCAACAGAAGTTGGATCAGATTTGTAGGAAGCATAAAGCTCATCGATATAACTCGCATGAGCATTGGATACATAAGAGTATTTGTCCATTGTGGATTTTGTTTGATCTTAATGACAATTCAAAGATACCAAATGGCTTAAATAATAAAAATTGCTTAACCGCCTAGGCAAATATAAATTGTAAATCAACCATTTAAATAGTCCATTAAGTGGTTAAACGCTGGAGTTAAATTGCCTTTATCTAAGACGGCACAACTCGAGATGAGATCACCGTAAGGTTGTTCCATGAGGGCTGGCAAAACGTTGTTAATAAACTGATTTCCAAAATCTTGAGAGGCATCACGAGGCAGTTCGCAGGGCAGATTATCAATAGCCATCACGGTGATGTTACGAGAGTCAGAAAAGGGTGCTTCCAGGTCAGAATTGAAAGGATTAAAGTCGTAAGCCGGGTCATAAATATTTGTTGGCTTGACTGTAGAAGGGATAGAACCGCCAATATCACAAGTAATATCCGAAATGAGTCGGATGCGGAAGCTAGGATTATGCATATCGCTGATGCTAAACAAAATAGGTGCAGCCGGATCCCAATAAGCCGTAGCAATCAACACATCTGCAGCAAAAGCATAACGCGAGAAGGTCGATGTATAACCCATAGGATTCTGATGAAAGACGGAAGCTTGGAAAGGTTCTCCATCCAAACGCTCATTATAATCTTTGGAAGTCAACACGGCATAAACCGACTCCCTTGTTTCTTCCAACGCTAAAAAATCGTGCGGATCCAAACGTTTCATGCC
>JACMQM010000124.1 GCA_014376985.1 Cytophagaceae bacterium
CCCTTTTCCTTATTGTATACTTTTGCGAAAAATTCTGTGGCTGTAACTTTCTTATTGCTAAACTTCTTGATGATGGAATCCTGCTGCATGGCATCCATGATCTTGATGAGTTTGAAATCCACTTCATCAAGACCTGAAGCAAATTCCTCTGCATTCTTCGAAGAAATATTCTGGTGCTTAAGCGTCAAACGGGCCTTTTGATCGAGTTGTACCACGTACGACTCAAACAAATAGCCCAAGAACTCATGCTCTAACAAAGAGTAAATGATTTGGAACGGCTCTGTGGTTGATACTTTCATAGGTCTACAATTCGCATATTAATGAAAATGGTCAGGAGTAAAAAGATAAAAGTGATATTTGTTCATTCCTTTCTTTATTAGACCTTTAGAATGAAAAAAGACCGATGTGAACACATATTTTCTCCAGATTATTTGTTATGGAAAAAAATCTTTTTATTTGAACAATATGCCAGCCCAGGAAATTATACCGGAAATCATTCATATTTATCAGTCTTCCCAAAAGTTGATTCCGGGCTCAGTCTATTGGCATGGAGAAGATTACCCCTCCTTTTCAGAAACACTGGATCGTGTTTTACAACAGATAAAAACCAGTCCATTAAAACAAACGCTGCACGTTTCTGTACATCTTCATCAGGCCAATGTTTTAAACACGCCCATTGAAGAGTGGAAAAAATTCTACTGTGCAGAAAAAAATCAGGAGTATACTTCGGAACATGTGCTCATGAAACGCCAGGGTTATCGGTTCTTATGGAAGTGTCTGATTCTTCTCTGGGTGTTTTTGACAGCTGCGTATGCCTTTGATAAAATGAAAGTACTGGGTGATTATTCACAAATGTTAGGCAGAGAAACTTTCTTTTTTTTAGGATGGGTTATTCTGTGGAAGCCGATAGAAATGATTGTGTTTGAACCCTGGTCGATCAAGCATCAACTGAGGCTGATTAAAAAATTGGAGCAGGCAAAAATTAGCGTTACCACTTTATGAGAATTGTATTTGAAATTCCCGGTGATCATGTAAAGACTACGGTCTTCAATTGGAACCAAAAATACCTGATCAAGTTTGAAATGGACATGTATGAACAGACCTATAAGGTAAGTGAATTTGACATCACAAGCGATGAGGACATCCGCAAACTGATCGAAGACGAAACGTTCAAAGCGGAGTATATGGAACGGTTTAGGCAAATGCATGTGGGATTGCATGCGGCAATTGAGAGATCTGAAATCTGAATTAAAATTAGATTTCAGAACTTCTCATTGTAACTAAGCTTAGAATTTTATATTTTTAATCATACTATGTTTCGTTCTTCTATGAAAGATAAGTCTTCTGATCAAAAAACTGTTGTTTCAAAAAACATTTACGAACAACGCTTTGACAAAATGATGATGATGATTCGCATTGATAAAATGCTTAAATCGGCAATTATCACACATAAGAAATAAGATGTTTTTAAATGGAAATATTGGATCAGGATTTACTAAACCTTTGGAGAAACTTAAACGAGTTTAAGGTTAAGTATATCATGGTAGGTGGCTTTGCAACAAATCTTCATGGCTTCTCCAGAACCACAGCAGATTGCGACATCTGGATAGAAGATTCTCTGATCAACAGGAAAAACTTAAGGATCGCGCTAGAAAAAACAGAAGGCGATTCCTTTGATTACATTGAACGCATGGATTTTGTTCCAGGCTGGACAGCTATCAAATTGAGTTCAGGACTTGATCTGGATATTATGACTTATTTAAAAGGGTTTCCCCAAGAATCTTTTGAACATTGTTTTATTGAATCTTCAAGCGCTTTGATTTACGGTTTATCGATTCCTTTTTTACACATCAATCATCTCATTGAAGCCAAAAGACAAGCCGGCAGACCAAAAGATTTGATTGATATCATTGAATTGGAAAAAATTAAAACAGAACGGTAAGATCTGCAATAGGATGGAAAATCTGTTCTCTGTTTGCAGATCTCAGATTTCAAATATTTCCCCCTTCTCCGGCATCACAATATTTTCATAGCCTTCTTCGGAAAGCTTGTCCTTAAAAGCTTCCATGCTTTCGGGTTCCCCGTGTACCAAGAATATTTTCTTGAGTTTTTTCCTGTCAAACTGTCCTACAAATTCCATCAAACCTTGCTGATCGGTGTGACCGCTGAACATATCCGTGTACATGATTTTTGCTTCCACTTTGATGTCACGTTTCTTCATCGTGATGTAAGGCTTGCCTTGCATCAACTCGTTGCCTACTGTTCCTTCCGCTGAGTAACCAATCATTAATATTGTACAGAAGGGATTGTTCAAGTTATTCCTTACGTGCTCATTGACTCTTCCTCCTGCAATCATACCGGAAGAAGAGATGATGATACACGGTTCGTAATAATGCGAAATGGCTTTGGTCTCTTTATAGGTTTTGATGTAGACCATGTTATCAAAATCAAACAGCGTACCTCCGCTTTTATGCATCTGCCTGGCATCATCGTCTAACCAGGCCAAATGTTTTTCATAGACATAAGAGCCATTCATTGACATCGGACTGTCTGTAAAAATTTTAATATTGGGAATACGCCCCTGCAACTGCATACGGCGCAAGGTGTAGATCAAGGTTTGTGTTCTACCGATACTGAACGCCGGAATGATCAATCGACCTCTATGAACGATGCATGTTTCGTTAATGACTTTCTCTAAAATATCTTCGGGAGCTGTTTTCTCCTGGTGCAGGCGCGCACCATAAGTAGACTCGCAGACCAGATAATCCGGAGAAACCGGACTTTTCGCCGGATCCATCAACAAGGGATAATTCTTTCTTCCAACATCACCTGAAAATAAGATGGTCTTTGTTTCTTCCTCTTCTTTTAGAGTAATCAATACATTGCAGGCACCTAATAAATGTCCCGTAGGTATAAAATGTATGGTGACTCCTTCATTGACTTTAAAATCATGCGAAGCCTTTACTGCCACAAAACGATCGAGCGCCCGATTGACCATGGCCATGGCAAACTCTTTGTCGTTTTTCGCAGCACGCAGCAATTGATTGTCTTTTAAGAGTAAAGCGCATAAATCGGCAGTAGGACTGCTGCATAAAACTTGTCCCTCGTAACCGGCACGAATGAGTTGCGGAATATTTCCCGAATGGTCGATGTGTGCATGTGTCAGCACCACCAAGTCTAACTCGGAAGGTTCGAAAGGAAAATGAAGCAAGGGTTTACGGTTTTGCTTGTCGTTGAAATCCGCTCCGCAATCGATGAGTATTTTATATCCTGTAACGGTTTCCAGCAAAAACATGCTTCCTGTTACCTGTCTGGCAGCCCCATGAAACGTTAACAGCATAGTTGTTATAGCTCTATTAGTGTAATTAAGTCTGCTAAAATAGAAAATAATAATTTCTATTCTATGATTTAGTTGTTAGTAGGTTTGCGTTAGGGATTGAGCCATTGTTTGAGCTCTCCCGACATATAAGTAGGTTAAAGAAATTCGTTTGTTTTGGGAAGCGAGTGGCGAAAGCCCGTCCCGAAGGGAACGCCCTCTTTTACTGAATAAAAAAGAAGCTATTAAGCATGGATTATACATGATGATTATGAATTCATCAATAGAACCTAGCTATTGAACATCAGGATAATTAAAAAAATGTTTTCATAGGTCTAAAAAATCACAATTAGAGCGTTCCCTCCGGGCCGGGCTTTCGCCACTCGCTTTCCCGCAGAAAAAGCGGGAAGAGCTCAAACAATGGCTCAATCCCTAACGCCATTCTTTTACTTCTCACATCTTACATCAAGACTTATAGAAAAGACCCGTTTAGTTTGACAGGATCAAAGTATTAACTAAATTTCGCCGTAGAATTTTAGTCTTTTCGATCGAATGACCATATCCAAACACCAACAAATCCACAAGCTTACTTTTGCAGGATTACTCGTTACACTCGGTATTATTTATGGAGATATCGGAACCTCTCCGCTCTATGTAATGAAAGCCATCATTGGTCAGAGCGTCATTACAGAAGAGCTGGTACTCGGTGGGCTTTCCTGTGTGTTCTGGACATTGACTCTTCAGACTACCTTCAAATATGTATTCATTACCTTGCGTGCAGACAATAAAGGAGAAGGTGGTATCTTCTCACTGTTTGCTCTGATTAGAAGAAGAAATCCCAAGCTGATATGGGCTGCCATCATTGGAGGCGGAATGTTGTTGGCAGACGGAATGATCACTCCACCAATTTCCGTTTCATCTGCTATTGAAGGATTACAAATTTTCAAACCTGAACTCAATACAGTCCCTATTGTCATTGCCATCATTAGTGGTTTGTTTTTGTTTCAAAGATTTGGAGCCAACGCCGTAGGTAATTTTTTCGGGCCCGTCATGTTTGTTTGGTTCGCCATGCTGGGTGCATTGGGTTTTAATATGATATTAGAAAATCCTTATGTATTGGAAGCAATAAATCCTTACTATGCTTACCGTCTTTTATATCACCATCCCGGTGGATTTTGGTTGTTAGGTGCAGTGTTTCTTTGTACCACAGGTGCAGAAGCATTGTACTCAGACTTAGGGCACTGTGGGCGGGCCAACATTCGCATCAGCTGGATCTTTGTAAAATCTGCATTGATCATAAACTACATGGGTCAAGGTGCATGGATATTGAAGCATTCAGGAGAAACGCTAAATGGTTTAAATCCTTTCTATCAGATCATGCCTGCATGGTTTCTAATATACGGTATCGGTATCGCTACCTTGGCCGCCATTATTGCCAGCCAGGCGATGATCAGCGGATCTTATACCTTGATCAGTGAAGCCATTCGTTTGAATCTTTGGCCAAAAGTAAAAATCAATTACCCTACTTTAACCAAAGGTCAATTGTACATTCCAAGTATCAACTGGATCTTATTCTTAGGATGCATTGGCGTAGTGTTATACTTCAGGCATTCGGAGGAAATGGAAGCAGCTTATGGTCTGGCCATCAGTTTGACCATGCTTATGACTACCGTATTACTTACCTACTATTTAAAATCGATTAAGAAATTAAACCGGATCATCGTCTACATCTTCTTTTCAATTTTCTTGTTTATCGAAGTAGCTTTCCTGATTGCTAACTTGGAGAAATTTTCAAAAGGTGGTTATGCAACCTTGGTTATTGGTGGAGTACTTATGCTGGTCATGTATTCCTGGTACGAAGCTAGAAAAATTAAAAATCGTTTGACTGAATTTGTGAAACTGGAAGAGTACTTCCCATTGATCAAAGAATTGAGCCGCGATACGTCTGTCAACAAATATGCTACACACGTGGTATACCTTACCAGTGCTGACTCGGTGAAAGAGATCGAATCTAAAGTCATTTACTCTATCTTCCAGAAGCAACCAAAACGCGCGGATATTTATTGGTTGTTGCACATCGATGTAGTCGATGAGCCTTATGCCATGGAATATAAAGTCAATACTATATTGCCAGATGATTTGATCCGAGTGGATTTCAAACTTGGTTTCCGTATCGAACCTCGTGTCAATCTTTTCTTTAGAAAAGTGGTAGAAGACATGGTACAAAACAAAGAAGTGGATTTCACAAGCCGGTATACGTCGTTGAGCAAACGTAATTTGATTGGTGATTTCAAATTTGTTGTATTGGAAAAACATTTGAGCCATGACAACGACTTGCCTTGGAAAGAACAATTCATCATGGACATCTACTTTCTGCTGCGCCGCATGAGTTTGTCCGAAACAAGTGCCTTCGGTTTAGATACGAGTACCGTAACAGTAGAAAAAGTACCCTTAGTGATCAGTCCGGTAGAGGGTGTTACTTTAAAACGAATCCCCTAAACTATGATGAGTCGCTCAAAGAAAATATTCGTAATCGTTGCGGTATTGTTCACTTTAGTAGTGATCGCTTTTGCCTTGGATATGTGTTCACGCACCACACCGCCATGGGAAAAGAAAAAGGATTCCCTGAAGAAATACAAAGTGAAGCAGTATCAGATCACCAAGAAAAAACTTCCACCCACAACGCTTAAACCATGAGCTGGACCGAACAGAACAATAAGCTGAGTAAAGAATTTGTTTTCAAAAACTTCTCTCAAGCCTTTGCTTTCATGACACAAGTTGCCTTGTTAGCAGAAAAAGCAGACCACCATCCGGAATGGAAAAATGTGTGGAACAAAGTGTGGATTGACCTCTGCACACACAGTGATGGAAGTACGGTCACGAGTAAAGACCGCGAACTGGCGAAAGCCATAGATACTGTTTACCGTCCATGAGTGAGTACGGAAAATTATACCTTATACCAACTCCCATTGGTAACCTTGAAGACATCACGCTTCGTGCCATCCGCCTATTGAAAGAATGCGATTTGATCCTGGCAGAGGACACACGTGTTACCATTCATTTACTGAAGCATTACGAAATTGAAAATAAACTGTCGAGCTTCCATTCGTTCAACGAACACAAAGCCTTAGAGCGAGTGATCAGTGAATTGGAAGGCGGCAAAAACATTGCACTGGTCAGCGATGCTGGTACACCGGGTATTTCTGATCCCGGTTTTTTATTGGTAAGAGGTTGTGTGCAAAAAGGCATCCACGTGGAATGCTTGCCTGGCGCTACCGCCGTGATTCCAGCGCTCGTGATGTCAGGATTTCCAACCGACAGTTTTGTATTCGAAGGTTTTCCTCCGGTAAAAAAAGGAAGAAAAACATGGTTCGAGCAAATCGCTAAGGAAGAACGCACCGTAGTGTTTTACGAATCACCGCATCGTTTGCTGAAAACATTGGAAGAACTGATATCCTCCGGACAGGAAAAGAGAAACATATCCGTAGCGAGAGAACTCAGCAAGAAATTCGAAGAGATTGTTCGCGGTACTCCCGCAGAAGTATTGCATCATTTCAACACCAATATATTAAAGGGAGAATTCGTGATTGTACTCGATCGTAATACCCCTGAAAAAAAACGCAGCCGCGACGAAGATTAATTTTGCGTATGAAAAAGAACCAACGCTTGCTTTTCTTTTCTTTGTCTGTGTTGTCCTCGCTTTTGCTTTCTCTGGCATGGCCCGTATCACCCTTGTTTCCTTTGATTTTTATAGGCTTTGTCCCGCTGCTGTACATCAATGAGCAACTTGGTTTTGAGCGTTTAAAGTTTTGGTCTTTTGCAGGGTATACCTATTCCGCCTTACTATTGTTCAATGCATGCACCACGTGGTGGGTTTGGAACTCAACGCCTCCAGGTGCTCTGTTCATGTTGTTCGCAAATGCCGCACTCATGTTGATTCCTTGGTTGGCTTATCGCATCACCACGTATCGCATGAAAATGTTATGGTGGTCGCACTTCAGCATTGTTCCTTATTTTATTGCTTTTGAATACTGGCACCTCAATTGGGAATTATCCTGGCCTTGGCTGACGCTCGGAAACTCAGCCGCTTTATTTCCTGAAGTCGTGCAGTGGTATGAATACTCTGGTGTGTTAGGTGGTTCCTTTTGGATCCTTATTAGTAACGTACTTGTCTTTTTATGTTATGTATATTACAAGACAAACCGTACGCGCTTCAGGTCTTTGTGTTACGTAACCTTCAGTGTACTATTATTACCGGCCTTATATTCTTATTTACGTTACCTGACATATGAAGAACAAGGAACGGGTAGAGAAATAGTGGTGGTGCAACCTAACATTGATCCTTATTTACAAAAATATCCAGGTACAAAAAATTTCATTTCCTACAACGAACAATACAAACGATTGCAGCAATTGAGTGAAGACGCAATAGGCAGCAATACAGACTTTGTGTTATGGCCCGAAACTTCTTTCCCGGATGATATTGTCGAAGATTCAGATACTACTAAATTATTTACAGACAACGCCTTATTTAGTGAACTGATTCACTTCGTCAATAAACATCCTACAACAGCATTTGTAGTAGGAGCTGACAGTTACGGGTTTTTCCCATCTGCTAAAACAGAAGAAGGGGTAGCTTATCCTACCCAAAACCCAACGGTATTCTATACTCCTTATAACACCGGCTTGTTTCTTGAAAAAGGGAAAGCTCCCATATTCTACCACAAATCGAAACTCGTACCAGGTGTTGAAGTACTGCCTTATCCGGAAGTGCTAGGCTTTGTAACCAGGGGTCTTGGCGACATGGTAGTCGCTTCCGTAGGCAGACAAAAGCGGCGTACACCTTTTAAGAAAATGGACAGTACCTCTATTGCACCCATCATTTGTTACGAATCCATTTACGGTGAATTTTTAGGAGAGTATGTAATGAACGGAGCGGGATTGATCTTCATCATTACCAACGACGCCTGGTGGGGCAATACACCAGGTCACAAGCAACATTTTCATTACGCCCGTTTACGTGCGGTAGAACAACGCAAGTGCGTGGCAAGATCAGCCAATACAGGCATCTCAGGCTTCATTAATCAGCGGGGTGATATTTTGGCTCAAAGCAATTATGACGAACAACTTACCATGCGTCACACCTTGCTCTACCATCCAAAGCCTACCTTGTATACTTTGACAGGAGATTTGTCCGGACCTGTCGCACTTCTCGCCTCCTTAGTATTTCTTATCTTCGGCTTTGTCGGAAAAAAAACGCATGAATAATTCAGACTTATCCGCCCTATTAAAAGAAGTACGAAAAAGTGCTGCGAAGGCTGCTGCTTTTCAACTGAACGAATTGAATCGCTTCAACACGAGTGATATTGTTTACAAAGGAAAAAACGATCTGGTTTCTTATGTCGACAAACAAACAGAAGAAATGTTGATTACTGATTTGTCCAAACTCCTGCCGGAAGCCAGTATCATGGCCGAAGAAGGAGGGATAAAAGACAACAATACCTTACAATGGGTCATCGATCCGTTGGATGGCACCACCAATTACTTACATCGGCTTCCTGTCTTTTCCATCAGCATTGCCTTGCGTGAAAATGGAAAAGAAATCGCAGGATTAGTACACGAAGCAAATAAAAATGAATGCTTCTACGCCTGGGAAAATGGTGGCGCTTATTGCAACGATGAAAAGATAGAGGTATCCAAAGCCGACACGTTAGACCGTTCATTGATTGCTACTGGTTTTCCTTATAGTCTGCTAGACAAAACAGATCCTTATTTTGAAATCATGAAAGAACTGTTGCTGAAAAGCCACGGTTTACGTCGCTTCGGTTCGGCCGCGGTGGACTTGTGTTACACGGCTTGCGGCAGGTTTGAAGGATACTTCGAATTCAACCTAAAGGACTGGGATGTAGCGGCAGGAACACTCATCGTGAAAGAAGCCGGCGGTCAAGTAACCGATTTTACCGGGGGCGATAACTTCCGCAGCGGTCATGAAGTATTGGCCACTGGTCACATCCACGATGAGTTGTTAAAAGTGATTCAAAAACACTGGTAAGAACTTTTCCAGCAAAAAATTAGTTGAGTTAACATGTGGCAGGAAATCAGTATCGGCTTTTTATTTGGAATAGCACTTTTCTATTTGGGTAGAATGGTGTATCGTCAATTTACAAAAAAAGAAGGTTGCGGGGAGGGTTGCGGTTGCAGCAGTGCCAGTGCGGTTTCGATGGAGGAGATAGAGAAAAAGTTGAAGGCGGACAAGAGGTTTGAAAAGGTGAAGAGTGAGTAGTAAGCGGTGAAGAGCAAGAAGAAATTTATTCTTATCAATAAATAAAAGGAGCCTATTGAACATGATTCAATAGGCTCCTTTTTAGTTGAATAAAACATTATTTCCACTCACTATTCACTCTCACCGTTCGCCCTACCTATCGCTTCTTCTGCCCACGTGCACTCTTAGGTTTCCCG
>JACMQM010000125.1 GCA_014376985.1 Cytophagaceae bacterium
CTATACGAACTATGAAAACCTAAGCAATAAAGGTAATTCCTGGTGGCAACAAGGAGCGACTACCAATTTTGCTTTGGCATTCAAAAACAGCAAAATCGATTCGATGAGAGTAGACGCTTTCTTCGTAAGAAACAGACCCAACAATTATTTATCATCTGCACCAGCTGCTCTTTTCCATGCCGGTGGACGTGTAACGTTGGCCAGTACAGACAAAATGAAGTTGATTGGTAACTATGTGAACTTATTTGAAATTGGAAAAACAGCTAATATAGACAGCGTAATCAGTAATCCTGTTACCTCTGTACAATTGGATTATACTTTATGGAACAATGAGTCAACGGCGTTACGTGTAGTAGGTGAGGGCGGTTATTCTCAACTAATTTTTAAAGGATATGAAACGCGTGCCTCTAAAGACGGGTCATTTGGAGAAGGTGCTGTAAAATTAAACTTGAAGCCTGCTAATTTATTAATCTCTGCCGGCTACAGCTATGTAGATCCACAATTCTACAGTTCTGCCGCACAAAGCAAGCGTGTAAACTTCGCTAATACTCCTGCTACTTTCCCGATTTATGGAAACGATCAGGCGAACGCGAATATCAGAACCCCTAACATTTTTGATTTGGTAAAGGATACAGCAGTGTACAATCAGCGTATCGTAAGTCAGTTGATGGCTTATGATCCTACATTGAACAACTCTCAAGCCTACGGTAAAGCTACTCCTAACAGACAAGGTGTAAACTTGGATCTCCAATACAAAGATTCTGCGCAGAAAGTAATGGCCAATGTTAATGCTGCTTACTTTACTGAAATTGTAGGTGAAGGTTCTCTGACACAAAAGAGAAACTTCGTGGTATTAAAAGCTGGTGTAGATTTCCACATCCACAAATTCATCAACTGGAAAAAGAAATTAATCGTTACTACAGGTGTTCGTTATGAAACAACCAAACGAGGTGGTGATGCTATAGAAACTGTTAATTTGAACAGTACCTTGATCGATTTAGGATTAGAGATTGAAGTAGTCAACAGACTGGATGTTTTAGTCGGTACGAAATTCTTGACTGCCACTGGAAATGAATTCATCTCCATTCATAACAAGTATAATGATGTAAGCTTCTCGAATGCGAATACTGCAAACATTAGTGTAAATCAGTCTTTGATGGCTGCAGGTTTGAAATACAGATTCAGTGCGAATACATACCTTACTGTTCAGGATCACATCTTTGCTTACACAGATGGGAACAATGGTCTAAGAAACTATTCGTTTAATCAGTTCCTGATCATGTTTAACATGAATTTCTAAATAGAAATCGTATGAAAAAAATCATTGGTATTTTTCTCGTATTGGTGCTGATCGCATCATGCAGAAACAAAGAGCCATTAGGTCCTACATTGAAAGTAAACATTCTTCAACCGCTAGCTGTAAGTACGCCTAGTGTGGATTTCTCTACCGGTGGTAAAGTCTTCTTCACTGCTGTGTTTGAAAACTCAGCCGCCTGGACAATTACTATTAAAGGAAATGGCGCAACAAAAGTCATTAACGGTGTAAGTAAAGAAATCAATGAAGGGAATAGCAGTTGGATAGGGACCGTAGATGTGCCTCCTTCTTTCATAGCGGGATCAGTTACTGCTGTACTATCTTTCCAAATTGATCCTCTTACGAATAATGTTCCGTTTACTATTTCAGCGAAACGTATAGCGGATAAACTTAATGATGTATTGGTAACTGATTTTACATCGAGTCCTGTGCAGAATTATAGCGCAACACCAACTGCACCTGGCAATTGGCCTAGCACGTATCCTTTAACCGTGAATACAAACATTGACTATGTTAATCCGGATGGCAATGCTTATGAGCTTATGGGAGATGTTGCTCCATGGCAGGGTTCTGGAAGTCCATTTGTAGATATTGTAACAATATCTCCGCGTAATTCCATTCAAAATTATGGAACTTACTACCCTATATTATATACTGATCCTTCGCAAGTATACTTTAATATTATGGTTTACAATACCGGAACTCCGGTTTGGTTAGAAATTAGTTTTTTTGAGGTAGAAGGTGTTGTTGCAAACGGCACGGCTACTCCGGATAGACATTTAACCATCAAACCGAATTGGACGGGTTGGAAAATGGTTTCTGTAAAGTATTCTGATTTGATACCATCGAATGCGGAAGCTGCTGCAAATATTCAACCGCAGAAAATAACCGATATTCAAATTGTGTTATTATCGAATGTAAAAGCTGATAACCCTGCACTGACTGCCACTATAGTGAGAACGGCATTTGACCACATTACCTTCACACACAAAGCACCTTATCAACCATAATCTAAGCCCCCTTCGAAGGGGGCTTTCTCATCTTAATATTTTAGTATAATGAAAATTAGCGGACAACTCCTGATCCTGTTGGTATTGTTATTCCTTTCTGTTTCTTCTTTGAAAGCTCAGCAGAGCAAAGAAGAGATAGAGAAAAAGATTGATGCTTTATTGGCTTCCATGACTACCGAAGAAAAAGCGGGTCAGATGACTCAATTGACTTTGGATTATGTGTGCCAGGGGAAATTTTTTGACGGTAATAAAGAAATGAAAATTGATAAAGCACGCTTGGATTCTGCGTTGCTGAAATATCATGTAGGTTCTATTTTGAATACAGGAAGTTATACCTTGACGCGAGACAATTGGTATGAACTGATCACGAATATTCAAAATGTAGCGACCACTAAAACACGTTTGAAAATTCCTATACTTTATGGTATCGATGCTATACACGGTGCAAACTATACTGTAGGAGCAACATTGTTTCCTCAGGAACTAGCGCAAGCAGCAACCTGGAATACCGCCCTGGTTGAGCAAGCTGGATCTGTTACCGCTTACGAAGTACGAGCATCTGCTATTCCATGGAATTTTTCTCCAGTGTTGGATTTAGGGAGACAACCTTTATGGTCTCGTTTCTTTGAAACATACGGAGAAGATCCTTACCTGGCCTCTCTTATGGGAGAAGCATGTATAAAGGGCTATCAGGGAAAAGACATTTCCAATCCTGAAAAAGTAGCGGCTTGTCTAAAACATTATATGGGATACAGCGCTTCTGCTTCTGGTAAAGACAGAACACCGATTACTATTTCAGAACGTATGTTGAGAGAGTATTACCTGGTTCCTTTTGCTAAGGCCATAGAGAACGGAGCATTGACTGTGATGGTCAATTCCGGTGAGATCAATGGAAAGCCTGTACACATCGATCATCATATCTTAACGGATATATTGAAAACAGAATTGAAGTTTGAAGGTTTCGCTGTGACAGATTGGGAAGATATCATTTTCCTTACAAACAGACATCGCGTAGCCGCCACATATAAAGACGCCATTGCGATGGCCATCAACGCTGGTATTGACATGAGCATGGTACCCTTAGAAGTAAACTTTACGAAGTTATTGATAGAATTGGTAAAAGAAGGTAAAGTGCCTATGAGTCGTATGGATGATGCCGTAAGACGCATCCTGCGTGTGAAATACAGATTGGGTTTATTCCAGCATCCTTATTACGAAAAGAGTTCGTACAAGAAATTTGGTTCACCGGAGTTTACACAAATCAACTTTCAGGCGGCATCGGAAGCATTGACTTTGCTAAAGAATACGAACAACATCTTGCCCTTGGCAAAAAATAAAAAAATACTATTGACAGGCGCCGCCGCTCATTCATTAACTCCATTGAACGGCGCCTGGACTCATACCTGGCAGGGATTGGAACAAAAGTACAATCCAAAAGATAAGCAAACAGTGTATCAGGCTTTGCAAGCTAAGCTGGGTGCCGGTAACGTAATGTATGTAGAAGGAACAACCTACGACAAAGACGTTAATACGGCAGAAGCGGTGAAGCAAGCAGCGAATGTTGATTACATTGTTGTTTGCTTGGCAGAAAAACCCGGTACAGAAAAAGATGGAGACATCAATGATTTGAACCTGGACAAAGCGCAACAGGAATTTGTAAAGGCATTGTCGAAAACAGGTAAGCCGATTGTATTCGTCATGGCTTTTGACAGACCTCGTCTCATCACTGAAATAGAACCTTTGGCTTCCGGTATTGTGATGGCTTACTTGCCTGGTAATGAAGGAGGACGAGCCATTGCAGATGTATTGTATGGAGATGTAAATCCTTCTGGAAAATTACCATTCTCCTATCCTAAGTATCCCAATGCGTTGAACACTTACGATTATAAATCAACAGAAGACGTAGCGCCCGGTCAATACTTAGGAGTAGACTTCTTGTATCCTTTTGGGGCAGGATTAAGTTATACGACGTTTGCTTATGCTGATTTGAAATTGAGTACAGACAAATGGAACGGAAAAGATTCTCTGACTGTAAGCATCAAAGTAACGAATACAGGAACGAAAGAAGGAAAAGAAGTGGTACAGCTTTATACAAGA
>JACMQM010000126.1 GCA_014376985.1 Cytophagaceae bacterium
CACATCAATTGTTGCACCGTTTACTCCGCCTTTGTTATCAGTAGCTTTTACGATAAAGGTAGTTAAGCCTCTTATACCGGAAGTCGGTAAGTTGTTGAACGTTGCTTCGTAAGGAGCAGCAGTCAATGTTACCGTGCTATTTGGAATATGTGGTGAATAGATTTCTACTTTTACTATTGAGCCATCTGAATCCGTAGCGCTTGCTTTTATCGTCACAGATCCACCAACATTAAACTTAGAGGCAACAGCCGGCGCAGTAATTACCACCGCAGGTATATTGTTGTAATTGATCGTAACAGATTTCGATTCGGAAACTTTTCCCTGATTCGCATAAGCCAATGCAACTACTCTTGAGAAAGTCTTACCGGAAATGGCAGGTAATGTCAAATCGTAAGGTGCTGTCGTTACTTTAAATTTGCGGGTTGTCGTTACACCATTCATACCTGTAGTTTGTGTATCAAATACAGTATATACAACAGAGTCAATAAATACTTTGCTTGAGTTCACCTCTACATCAATCAATACTGCCGTATTAGGAGCGATAGAACTATTATCTGTCGGTGACACGATTGTCAACTCAGGAAGAGGGCGCGCATAGAAAGTTACCTGTGCCTGTTCTGACGCTGCTTTATGAGACCAAGCGATTGCTGTTACCTGTGTGAATCCGTTATTGTTCAATACCGATTGGTAGCTCAATGTAAAAGGAAATGCTGTCTTCGTAAATCTTCTGACATTGTTGCAACCCGGACCGTTACAAACTGTTTCTACAACAATGTACTGAACTGAATCGATAGCAGTCTGTGCATTATTGGTAGTTACCAATATATTGATCGGAGTGGCCGTAGTCGGGTATTGCCAGATTTCTTGGCCTTGTGTAGGAGAAGCAATAACAATGCTAGGAGAGACAGTATTGACATTCACTGTAAACGAAACGGTAGCCATATCAGAAGCTGCTCCAAGGTTATCGTAAGCCTTGACTTTGTAAGTATAAGTACCCGGTGCTAATTGATTGGGAACATAACTGTATGGAGAAACATTATCTATATCCAACAATTGATTGTTGGCATCGAAAAACTCAATTCTGTCAATGGTGCCATCGGCATCGGTAGCCCATGCAGATATGTTAACAAAAGCACCGAAAGAGAATGTGCCGTTTTGCACAGGAAAATCAATATGAACAACAGGCGCTTTATTAGTGGCTCCACAAGGGCCTAATAGCTCCCATGGTAAACCACTACCCATGTTTAAATCTGGACGGTTATTTTGTGTCCACCATTTTGCACGGTATTTATTTCCTGCATAAGATGCTTCCTGATTTTGAGTATATGCAATCGCAGCATCCCAAGACGGAGTAGAACAAGTTGATACGGTTGGCGCTGTATAATTAAAGGTAACCGTGTTACCAGAAATAGAAATGTTACTCAAGCCTGCGTTGCCCAAACCACATGGTGTTCCATCACTTTTAAAACAAGCGGGAGTGGTTTGATCATTGAAACTATTTCTTCCATTACCATACGTAGCATCATAGATATCTCCTGCATTGGTGTAAGATCCATCTTTGTGAAATACATACACTTCATTTTTAGGACCTCCGCTATTATTGCCAAGGCTGTCAACCAAGGAAACAATCAAGCCCGAACCAGGCAGCATGATTTCATACTTGCCTTCTTTTTTGCGGTATTCCAACACTACATAATTGTTCGTGTTGGGCAATTTGATTTTGTAAGCAGATAATGTACTCGTTGAAAATGGTTGCAAACTATAAGTTCCTGTGGTTGTCAACTCGGGAATTGTAGTCCATTTGCCATATTTCTCTTTCATGTAAGCACCCATATGTTGAGGAGTGTTCCAATCTTCACTGGCCATTAAGTCCCATGGACCTACAGCAGCACTTGTGCTGTTCCAAGCAGAGTATTGGTATAAGTCAGGCGCACCGAAAGAGTGAAACAATTCATGGCTGATTACACCCACGCCTAATGAAGTTCCGAAAACCAAATTGTAATCGTAGACTTGCTTCGTGCCGATGTACACGTTTTGAGAAAACAATGACCAACGGTGAGGCCATAATAATTCTGCCCATCCTTCCGTATATCCTTTGATCACAAATACTACGTTGTCTACCAAGCCGTCGTTATTGCCATCGATATTCAAAGAACTTGGAATCTGACTGCTTACATAATTAATTGCGTTCTTTAACAATTCATGTTCCCTTACTGTGGTGCCGTTTGGATCATTAGCATATCCGTCCGGTGTATCTTTCTGGTAGTAACTTCTCGGGTGAGAGTCAGTATAAGAAATAGGATATGCGTTGCTGGATTGGGGATAGAATGTAGAGTTAAGGTTCAATTGATTATTAGAAACCTCTTTGTAAAAATCTTTTACGGAAACAATACCTGTTCCATTGAACCTGCTTTCTGCTTCTGTTTTCGTCAATGTCCATTGTTCAGAAACCTGATCGCTGAACTGAATGTAGACTACAATGTTATTGTAATTACCGGTCGATCTTACAGCAGGCTCTGCGCCTGAAACGGTACGTTTTTGTTTCGTATCTTTTCTACCCACTATAGATTTTGCGGCCTTCTCTTTGATGACAGAAGCGTCATCCAGCAAGCCCGGAGTAAGGCCCGCCTGAACAGGATCTGCTTTGCCTACTACATATTCTGTAGGCACCAACAAACCGTTCACTTTATTAGCATATACAAAATAGCCGGTGGCTTTGTTTTTAACAATGGTAAAATTGTTTTCATCATGTACCCAGTTGTAGTACTCGTCACCGGAAGCAAGTACATGTAAAGTTACCCCGTCGGGTTGCTTAATCTCCGTAGGAATATTTCGCACAAATGCTGCATGAGCCGTCATTGTCATCGCAATAAGCGCCACAGTCAAAATAGCTTTAGTCTTTTGGTAAAAATTATTCATAGCTGGTTTCTAAATTTACTGCCAAGTTAAAGACAGCATTCGTTTTGACAACAGCAAGTGAGGGAACGGCAAAGAATAGTGATTTAACGGAAAAATAATTTCGTATGAAAGTTTGACCTTCAAATGTTTAATTGAAAGTCGACAATAAAATCTTTGTTTTGTCCTTTTTGATAATCAATTAAATTAAACCCATGGCCTATTCCCCTGACAAGCCATTCGCGTTGGTATGGAACACAGAGATTGTAATCAGTACATTTCGGCCTATCGGGGGAAGTGCGCTTCGGGCTTTATGGGTGTCAGGTCTTTCGACCTGACACTGATTGTATGAAACACAACCTTCTGAACTAATGGCCAACAGTGTCAGGTCGAAAGACCTGACACCCACTTTAAATTCTTAAAACTTCATCGCCAACGTTCCTAAAAAACTACGTCCAGGCCCGGGAATACCGGAAGATGGGAGCTGTGCTTTATCGTCTAATACATTGCGCACCTGAACTTCGACAGAGAGGTTGCTAAGCAAAGGCACCATGATGTTTAAATCTGCGATTAGACGCGAAGGATAATCCATCCCGTTGCTTTGATTGGTAAAGCCGGACATGTACTTGCCGACTACTGTTACAGCAAGCGGAAAGTGTTGTGAATAGGTGAATGTAGCGCCTAGGTTGGTTTTGAAAGTAGGAATCGACGGCAGTTCCTTTCCTTCCTGATCTTTGGATTGTGCATAGGCAATGTTATACAAAAGTATCCATTGCTTCCCCAATCTTGCTTTCAAGTCAAACTCAAACCCCTGCGCCTTAATGATACCGGGGCGATTGGTAAACCAGCTTCCGGGAATCTCCACACTGTCCTTTATGTAAGAAAATCCTGAACGAATGATCTCGTCTCTTGTTTCATTGTGAAAAGCTGTCAGGGAAATATAAATCTTCTCATAGTTCTGAACCAGCGCGGCTTCCAGCGTTTGTATGGCTTCTGCTTTGACAGAAAACAATTCGGGGTTATTGAAACCGTTTCTTCCCAATTCATTAATGTATTGTGCATTCTGGCCAATCTCTTTGATTCCAGGAGCACGCAAAGCACGTCCACCCATAAGTTTCAAGTTGAGGTGATTGGTAATTTTTTGTACAAGGGCTACTCGTGGTGACAATTGTGAGTAATTGAACAATCGATTAAAACCAATATCTTCTCTTAAGCCGGTAGTGACAATCAATCCTTTTAAAATTTTCAATTCTGTTTTGTACTGCAGAAAAGCAGAGAGAGTGCTAAAGCCGGGTGAAGCCACACCAAAGTCTGTCGACAAAGGATAAGAATAAGGATTGCCTGTCGTACCGTTCCACTTAATATTATAAGCATACGAAGTCGGATTGCCCATTTCTTTTCTCCAATCGTAATTTATTCCTGAAATTACAGAAGACCGTTCTGAAATTTTATAATGTAACTCAAATAATCCTTCCATGTCTACTACATTACTTTTGTATATAGATAAGGCAGAAGAATTAGGAATCGTATTTTGACTGTTGTTCACTTGGTAAGCCGCTTCCTCTGCGGAGTTGTTAAACTTCACATGAGTGTTCAAATCAATTCTTCGAGACAATTTTTTCTTGTACTGCAAATAAGGAGTAATGTTATTCCAACTGATGCGGTTCACTTCCGATGAATAACCAGCATCTATAAAAGATTCACCAAGCCCTCCCTTACGGTACATGTAGATGATTCCTTGCTTCAAGCCTTTCAACGGTCCTTTCCGTAAAGTAGCTGACCAGTAACAAAAAACAGATTGGTTACGGTCCCAATAGCGATAGTCTTCACGTTGCGGATTTGACAGGTACGTCCTTGATGCATCTTTTTCATAATAACCGGTGCTCAACTGTACATCGAACCATTGGTTGCGCAACATGACATTTGACATCCAGCGTCTGTTGCCGTCTCTTGATCCTGCTGAGATTTTATTCTCCATATGTTCTGTACTTCCTTCAATTGATTTAGGAACTATATTCACCACTCCACTAAATGCGGACACTCCATAAAGAGCGGATGCCGGGCCTTTCAGAAACTCTACTCGTTGTGCAAACAATAAAGGAAGTTCTTCCTGAATCTGCTCTTTGTAACTTCTTGTAAAGTTGACCGGAATGCCATCAATCAGTAATAAATGCTTATTGTTATTGAAGCCTCCTGCGGACTGTCCTCGTGTTTCAAATCCTGCTTCGCCATACTGATACGTCGTACTGTATCCTGAAGTAATTGAAGCCAAATCTTCCAGTGTATAATAGCCCAGACGATTGATGTCATTGGCATTATAAACAGTGATAGAACTTGGTGCTTCAGTATTGCTTTCTTCTGTTTTAGAAGCTACCGACACTTTAGAGTTGACGGCCTCAGTAACTGGTACATCCAGCAAGTCGAAAGAGCTGGCTGGTGCGTCGTCTTTTACTTTTTCAAAGGTGAGAGAGTCTGTTTGCTGTGCGGCAAGAGTACCACAAAAAAAACAAAAAAGGATAGCTATGCTGTATTTCATGTTCGTATGCCGAAGCAATGTTGTTGTTTTCCCCAAAACAATGATAGCTGTTAAAGAAAGAGTGTTTACAATTGCTTTTACTCTCCCTCTTTATTAAACTTACCACTTGAACTTGCAAGTTTAGTAAAAAAGGGGACGAGATTCCTAATCTAATGTTGTAATCTGTTCATATTGTTGAAATAAGAAAGCTTTTTCCAGACTCCAGCCATGCAAGCGATCATCATCGACGACGAAATCTCCAGTAGGAATGCTTTGCGTTCTTCCCTAAAAATGTTTTGTACGCAACTCGAAGTGGTTGCCGAAGCAGAAGGTGTAGCCGACGGACTCAACTGGTTGAAGCATCATTCGGTAGATGTTGTATTTCTTGATATCAGAATGAAAGACGGTACAGGCTTTGATCTGCTGGAACAACTCGGAGAAACAACATTGAAGATTGTTTTCACTACAGCTTACGATGAATACGCGGTGAAAGCTTTTCGCTTCAGTGCCATTGATTATTTACTCAAGCCCATTGATCCTGATCAACTGATTGATTTGGAAAAAAAATTATTAAAGCTCAATCGTGAAGAAAACAGCAAACAAAAAGATGCGGCCCTGGCCAATCGCAACAGTTTGCAAATGATCGGGCTTCAATTGCACGATGGGTTACAATATTTTCGCATAGATGAACTCGTTCGCTGCGAAGCAAAAAGCAATTACACTTCTTTTCATTTTAAGAATACGCATGTTTTGGCATCGAAGCCCTTAAAAGATTACGAAGAAATTTTACCTGCCGATCATTTTTTCAGAATACATAAATCTCATTTGATCCATTTGAAATATGTCAAAGGATTTAACGTAAAATCAAGTACCGTAGAAATGAACGATGGCTCTGTGCTAGAAGTCGCAAGACGTCGGAAAGAAACTTTCTTAGAATTAATGTCCCTTTCGTAACATGCGTCCTTCTCTTTTCAAAAAGAAGCACCTGTTTCTTTTTTGTTATTTACTCAGCATATCACTTACTCTTGGGCAGGAGGTATCAGACGAATCTGCGATTAAAAAACCCGTTCAGATAAAAGAATTGCGTTTTCAAGCGGATCAATACAAATCACAAAAACACTATCCTCAATACATCAACACCTTGTTTCAATTGAGAAGACAGTACGAAGAATCAAAAGATTATTCCAGTCTGGCTTATATACTCTCTGAAATTGGTGATGTTTATTACCAATGGGGGGTCTATGAAAAAGCCGTAGACTATTACGAACGTGCTTGTGATCCATTGTATTCACACTACTTAAGTGCAACTGATCAGCGAACCATTGCCTTGAAAAGTGCAGATGCGCATCGTTTGTTGCAAAGCTACACCAAATCGCAGGTCTTGTATGAAGCCCTCTATAAAAAATGGTTCGATAACTGGAGTGAAAAAGAAAAGCTCAATATCGTCAATCAGCTGGCCAATATTCTTAAAAAAACAGAACACTACAACGAAGCTATTGTCTATGAAAAAAAAGTATTGGAATTTCAATTGGCCTTCAACGACTCCACTGAAATTGCCAATGCCTATAACAACTTAGGCGCTACGCTAAAAAAATTAAATCGAAACGCAGAAGCTTTAACTTATTTTCAAAAAGCATTTGATTACTATCCCGTTTCTTCTTCCCGACAAAACAAAGCTATTATCCTCCTTAATCTTGGTATCGCTTACCAGACCGAAGGTGATTACAATAAAGCTAACGATTACTTTGGCAAAGCACTAGAGTTAAATAAAAAACAAGGTAATCAGGAAGAAACGGCGCGCACTTACAATTACATCGCTTCCAATCATTTATTCCTCAAAGAATACAATGAAGCCATTGTATTTGCAGAAGCCGCTGAACGGATCACTTCGGACAAAAAATTATTTAATCTGATGGAAGTCAGTTACCGTATTTTATGGCAAGCACACGAATTGCAAAAAGATAATGAAAGCGCACTCCAATCCTATCGTCAATATGTGGCGGTGAAAGACACGCTCATGCGACGCAGTAAACTGGAAGAACAGGAATTGGTAACGCGTTTGAAAGAAGCGGAAAAATTAGAAAACAGAATTCAAACCTTATTATCCGAAAATGAATTGCAGCAAGCCGAATTGAATCGCGTTCAGTTAGAAAGCAAAAACAAAGCTGTAGAAATCGAATTGATTCAACGACATAATGAATTGAATGAAATAAGAGCCAAGCAAGTTCAACTGCAGCAAGAAAAAGAAATAGGCAGACTGCACCTGGTACAACAAACTCTGATCAGACAATCGCGTGAGAAAGAATTACTTTCCCTGAAAGAAAGTGTGGCCATTGAAAACCGGGAGAAACAAGTCAAGATGGAAGCCTTGCATCAGCAGAACACTATCAAACAATTAGAGTTGAATCAAAAAGAAATAACATTAAGAAACCAAAGACTCGTTCAATACTTATTATTTCTGGCGCTTGTAGGTGGTACTGTATTGGCTTTTTTGTTATTCAACCGCTACAAACTTTCACAAAAAGCAGTGAAGGAAAAACTACTGCGTCAAAGCTCAGAAATAGAACAGCGTTTTTTACGTGCCCAGATGAATCCTCATTTTATTTTCAATGCGCTCAATTCTATACAATACTACATTACTTCTCACGACAACGGTTCAGCTGCGCGCTACCTCGCCAAGTTTTCCAAACTCATCAGACACATTCTGGAAAGCTCCAGGCATCAGTTTATTCCATTGCAGGAAGAAGTTAAAATATTGAATGTCTATTTAGAATTGGAGCAATTACGCAACTCCAATAAATTTGATTATACCATTTCAGTAGACGAATCATTGGAAGATGATTTCATCACCATTCCTCCAATGATCACACAGCCTTATATTGAGAATGCCATTCTCCACGGCGTGACGCATTTAACAGAAAGAGGAAAGATTGAAATCGCCTATACCAAAAGCGGAGACCACATTGAATGCACCATTACAGACAATGGCATTGGACGTGAGGCATCCTCAGCCATTCGCCAACGCGTGAAGCCGGGACATACTTCGGTGGCAATGGAACTCACGCACGATCGATTGGAGCTGATGAAACAAGCGCTGAAGGGTGAGTATAAAATTCAGATTAGTGATTTAATGGATATGTCAGGACATGCTTGCGGGACGGAGGTTAAGCTTTGGATTCCGTTTATGGAGGTTTAAGGGAAAATTAGTTGTTAGTTGTTAGTTGTTAGTTGTTAGTTGTTAGTTGTTAGTTGTTAGTTTAACTATTTTTTTTAGAATAAATCATCAAGTTGTTGGCCTTGCTGGCGCAAGATTTTATCTTGTGCCTATCATGACATAGAGCATTTGCTCAGGCTTATATAAACTCACGATATCTTAAATAATACACTTTTAAAACTATTTTTTATGAGCAGAAAATACCGTGTAGGGAACAACCGTCACGCCCATTTTGTAACTTTTACTGTAGTAAACTGGATTGACTTTTTTATTCGAAACGAATACAAAACCGTTTTAGCAGAAAGCATTGAGTATTGCCGGGAGCACAAAGGTCTTCAAGTCCATAGTTACTGCATTATGCCAAGTCACATTCATCTTATAGTTAGTTCGACTGGTCAAAATAAGTTAGAAGCTATTATCAGAGATCTCAAACGCCATACTTCATCTTGTTTCCACAAGCTGCTAACAAATGAGGAAACTAATTATGAAAGTCGAAAATCATGGATACTATGGATGATGGAGCGGGCCGGTAAGCGAACCAAAAACACAGGTGACTTTCAGTTTTGGCAACATGAAAGTCACCCTATAGAATTGTGGAGCGATGATGTTTACTTTCAAAAAATGGATTACATTCATTTAAATCCCGTTGTAGCAGGATTTGTAAGTCAACCGGAAGACTGGCTATATAGTAGTGCTAGAAATTATGAGGGACTTTCGTCTTTTATACGATTGTGCGATGATTAACTGACCCCGAGCAAATGCTCTATGTCATGGTAGGCACAAGATAAAATCTTGCGCCAGCAACTTTTACATTTATTTTCCATACACCCTCTGTATCATATCCGCCACAACACCCGTCCAGCCTGTCTGATGACTTGCACCTACACCTCTTCCGTTGTCGCCATGAAAATATTCATAAAATAAAATCAAGTCTTTGAAGTGAGGATCTTTTGCATATACATCATAGGCTCCATGAACCTTTCGCACTCCCTGCTCATTTTTCTCGAAAATTCCGATCAGTCGTTTCGATAATTCTTCCGCTACTTGCTTCAGGTTTAAGAACACGCCAGAACCAGTAGGATACTCTACTTTAAAATTGTCCTGGTAATAATCGTAATACTTGTACAAGGACTCTACCAGTAAATAATTCATAGGCATCCAAACCGGACCCCGCCAGTTGGAATTACCGCCAAACATCTTTGTATCTGATTCGCCTGGTGCGTAGGACATTGGATATTTCTGTCCATCTATATCCAGTTCGTAATTATTATCCTTGTGGTATTTGGAAACGGAACGTATACCTGAATCTGAAAGAAACTCACTTTCACTCAACATGAGTTTGAGCATGCGGGCAAAGCGCTCTTCCGGAACAATCGACAAGAGTAAATGATGGTTCTCTTTATGCCCTTCAAACGGAATATATTTGTGATTGTTTTTTCTAAAATTATAAAACCACAAGATGTTCCGTCTAAAGTTTTTAAATTTCTCAATTTTCTCAAAGGGAATATAAGACGTGGCAAACAAAGCGGTAAGACCTACCAATGATTTTACTTTGATCTCTAAAGAGGAACCGTCTTTTCTTTCTAGGCGATCGTAGAATATACCGTCTTGATCGTTCCATAATCCTTCTTTATGCACACCGTATTGATTCAACGATTCAGCGATGTACACAAAGTGTTCGAAAAATTTCGTGCATACATCTTCATAAGCAGGATCTTCTTCTGTAATGATCATGGCCATCTCCAGCATGTTCAGCGCGTACATGCCCATCCAGCACGTGCCGTCTACCTGCGAGAGAATTCCGCCTTCTGTTAAATCTTTGCTTCGATCAAATACTCCGATATTATCCAGTCCAAGAAATCCACCTTCAAATAAATTATTTCCTTCTTCGTCTTTTCGATTGGTCCACCAGGTGAAATTTAGCATCAGCTTGTGAAACATTCTTTTCAAAAAAACAACATCGCCTTTACCCGTGCGGCTTTTA
>JACMQM010000127.1 GCA_014376985.1 Cytophagaceae bacterium
GGGAGAAGATAATAGGATTCAGGTAGTTCAATTGCCAAGGAGTAGAGGTGGCAGCAGAATCTTTCGGTCCCTGCATGATAGATTCAAATAAACCAATATTCAGATTGGGAAGAACATTGTAGCTTAAATGATGCATCGTGAAAATCTTATTATTGTAACGCTGACCATTCATATACCCTGCGTTCATGTCAGCAAAGAGATTGGTGTATTTAAATTTGCCAACTTCAGTGATCACTTTCACGAATGTGTAGGGTGCTGCATTGTCTGATAAAAATAGTGAACGGTAGCCGTTGCCAATAAAATTTTTATCGTGACCGAATTGTATTTTGATATGTTTAGTGACACCAAAAGTGATGTAGCCTCTGGCTGAAATGAAATCGACACCTCTATTGGTTTTAAAGTATTTGGCGAATCCTTCTCCGGGAACAATAGGGTCGGAGAAACCGGGTAAAAAAGTTCTTTGTGTCGCGTAATCCTGCATCAACATCTGATTGTCTGTAGCGAAAAAGTAAAAGCCTACTTTATTGTCAATGCTACCTCTGACTTCTGCTCCTCTAGTATTGATGTACAGTAAGTCTGTATTATTTTCAGTTTGCTTGCCTGCATTTAAGTATAATACCGGACTAACTTGTAGCGTAAAGTCCTTTGTATTAACATGCAATAGGCTATTTTTCTTACGATAAAAAGCCTTCAAAAAAGGTTTCCTGCTGTTTCCTTCTTCTGTACTGTCGTACAATTCCCATTGATCATCTTTGAAATAACTGACCTGAAAGGAATCTGCTTTGGAGGTTTTCTTGTAGTTTTCCAAGGCAGAATCACTGGCCACTTGTATGTTTGGACGGTAATAAGGTTTGTAAGAAGAATGGCCCAACTTAGAATCCCTGCCAGATAAAATGTCCATACGATCAAGCATATGATGTTTTTCAGGATCAAGTGGCAAATAAGCTTCCTGTGCATAAAGTTGTTCGGCCATTAAAAGCAGAACGATAGCGGTGCCAAAAATGAAGGCTAAAGTTTTTTTCATAGAGAATACTTTGTGCTAAATTACTAAAAACTACAGCTCTTTCAAAAGTGTGGGTCGTGTATCTGTGAGAAGTTTGAGATATAATAGCAGGGTTGAATATCTTCCCTTTCGACAAAAGAAATAGAGACGACTATTTTTATGGCTATGCTCCAGGATTTGTCGGTTACGTATTGTGATTCGCGTTAGGGATTGAACCATTGTCTGAGCTCTTTTCTTTGATTTTTTGGGAGTATGAAATGCTATAATAGATTCAAAGAAAAAGCGAGTGGCGAAAGCCCGGCCCGTAGGGAACGCCATGATCTTTATCCTATAAAAATTGCTCTAATCCCAAATGCTTTATTAACTAAACAAAACATTCGTTTATTTTATAATGAATTATTTGATAGGAAGTTTTAGGACGTTCCCTGCGGGACGGGCTTTCGCCACTCGCTTCCCGAAACAAACGAAATTTCATGTACCAACTTATTGTGTCGGGAGAGCTCAGACAATGGCTCAATCCCTAACGCAAGCTATAAGAACCCAATATGGCCAAAAAACTAGAGGAGGAATCAGCAGAATATTCATGATCTCTAACAAGAACCCATCTTTTTTATAACATACATTTAATTCCTACGTTACTGATTTAAATGTATCTTTAACCATGGAATTATTGATTAAATGGTTGTCAATTGCTCTGTCTAGTTCGGTCAAGTTCTTTGCTGGTCCGCTATTGGGCAAAGTATACAACTTACCTTGGTGGCAAACAGCCATTTGTTCCTTCCTGGGCATGATGGTAGCGGTGATCTTGTTTTCAACAGTTGCCAGAGCATTTTTCCATAAGTACATGAAAGGTCTTTTCAATAGAAATGAAAGACGCATCACACCCAACAAACGTCGTATGGTCAGGATTTGGAACAAGTTTGGAATTTCTGGTATCGCTTTTCTTACACCTATTCTTCTGACCCCCATTGGAGGATCTATTGTTGCCATTTCTTTTGGAACTCATCCAATGAAGATCATCGGATACATGGCGGTCAGTGCAGCCTTCTGGGCTATTGTCGCTTCAATTGGCATCTATTTTATTCCCTTCAACTTTCACTAAAAAAAACCTATCGATTTCGCGTTCCTTTTTTTATATTTGTTCAGACCTAAGCCTATTTCATTTTGATTAGCACATCGGTAGAACAATACGCTGGAATACTCCTGTTTCTGATTGGCAGCATTGCTTTTTGCGTGGTAGTCTCTTTGGCATGGAATACCTTAAGACCTCATAAACCCAATCCTGAAAAGTTAAGCAGCTACGAATGCGGCGAGGAAGCAGAAGGTTCGGGATGGTACGGATTTAATGTGCGTTTTTACCGCATCGCTTTATTCTTCATTTTATTTGAAGTAGAAGTTATTCTTCTTTATCCATGGGCTCTTGCTTACAGCGATGGCACTTCTATTGCGAAGTGGGGAATGGAATGGAGTAGTTTTTTGTTGATGGAATTAATTGTCTTCATGTTTTTATTATTGGGAGGTTTGGCTTACGTATGGAAGAAAGGCTATCTCAATTGGGACATGGAAAAACCACAGACAGAGCATCAGGATTCTCCTGTACCACCGTCTTTGTATGAGAAAGTAAATGAAAAATATAAATCCACATAGGACAAACCCATGGAGCTGAAAACGGGAGAAGCGGGAATAGTTGTAACACGTTTTGATGACCTGATGAACTGGGCCAGACTATCGTCCATGTGGCCGATGGGATTTGGTATTGCTTGCTGTGCCATTGAAATGATGTCAACCTTTGCTTCGGGATTTGATTTGGACCGCTTCGGTATCATGGTGCGTCATTCTCCTCGTCAATCGGATGTCATGATCATTGCGGGTACCGTTACCTTTAAGATGGCGGATCGTATTCGTCGTCTATACGAACAAATGCCTGAACCGCGCTATGTCATTTCTATGGGATCGTGCTCCAATTGCGGGGGGCCTTATTGGCAACACGGATACCACGTGGTGAAAGGTGTGGAGCGTATCATTCCTGTAGATGTCTACGTACCCGGCTGTCCGCCTAGACCGGAGGCTTTGATCGGTGCATTTTTGAAATTACAGGAAAAAATTAGAACAGAGTCTGTCATTGAACCTTCTTTGTTGAAGAACTGGTCTTCTAAAAGAACAAGCGAACGCGCTACTGCTAAATTATAAATCATGACTAAGCAAACATTTGCAGACATTGTAGCCATCATCAAATCTCATCAGGGAGAAGATGCGGTATTGTCTGTGAAAGAAGATTTGAAACAACCACAAGCGGTGATTAAAATCTCACAGCTGGAATCTGTCGCGCGCTTGCTTTGGGAAACACCGGCTTTGTATTTTGATAGCTTGTCTTGCCTAACCGCTTTAGACAACGGAGAGAAAGAAGGTACGATAGAAGTTTTATACCATTTGTATTCTATTCCTTA
>JACMQM010000128.1 GCA_014376985.1 Cytophagaceae bacterium
ACAGCACCTCCTTCTGATGAAGTAGGAGAGTAATCTTACAACATGACTTTAGATAGAATAAATGCCCCGGCCTTTGTGGACCTGGAGCCTTTTACATTGATCAAGCCGGATAAGCTGAATACAGCTTCCGGCTTGACTGCTTTTATATTGGAGCAAGGACAACAAGAAGTTTGTCGTTTAGAGATTACATTTCCCGCAGGTAAATGGTATGAGCCATACGCCGGCATCTCTTACTTTACCAGTAAATTGTTAACAGAAGGAACAAAGAAGAAAAGTTCAAGTGCTATTCAGCAAGTCATTGCACAGTATGGTTCTTTCTTCGAAGTAAATCCAGGCAATGATCAGGTTACTTTAAGCATATTCTGCTTGTCTCGTTACTTGAAACCTATGCTGGCTTTGCTGGAAGAAATGATAGAGGAGCCATTGATGGCTGCGGAAGAACTGAATAAGTTAAAATCGCAGGCGCGTCAAAATTACGCGCTTAATTTGAATAAGACTTCTTACCTGGCCGGCAGAGCATATACACGTTTGCTCTTTGGTGATCAGCATCCTTATGGAAGAGTCCTGGACGATCAGACGATAGAAAAAGTTTCTTTAGATGACATCAAGAAGTTTCATCTACATGCTTTTCATTGGAATCAGGCTTCTGTATTCTTAAGTGGCAAAGGAGAAGCCGGTACGAAGACCTTCCTAGAAGAGTGGATGAAGCGCAAGAATATTCAAGGACCTCTAAAAGGAAAATTGTCTTTTGAGTCACCTCGTCCTGTAAGTCAATCCATAAAAGTAGAAAAAGAAGGAGCGGTGCAATCGTCCGTTAAAGCCGGTTTCTGTATTCCTTCTAGATTAGATGCAGTGTTTCCCGCTTTGTACATTTACAATGAAATTTTAGGAGGTTATTTTGGCTCCCGATTGATGCAAAATATTCGCGAAGACAAAGGCTTTACCTATGGTATTCATTCTGCCATGGTGCAAGATATTCATACGTCTTACTGGTCCGTTCAAACAGATGTCAATGGTGATAATGCAGAAGCGACTGTAAGAGAAATCAAGTTTGAAATGCAAAAAATGCAGGACGAGTTGGTTTCTGAAAACGAATTGAAAGTGGTGAAGAATTACATCATCGGAACATTCATCTCTTCACTGGATACACCATTTAGTTTTATGGATCGTTTTAAGGCAACTTATTTTAACGAGCTAGGCGATCAATATTACGAAGAGTTGATGAGAAAACTATTAGCCGTTACCTCTCAAGAAATTCAAGAGGCGGCAAAAAAACATTTCGATCCTCAACAATTAAATATAGTAATTGCGGGCAAGTAATTATTGTCGTGTTATAAGCTGAAACCGAGCGGTTTTTTTTCCAGCTACAAGTACTTCATCCATAAACATAGTCAATGGTCTAACCCACCATTGATCGCTATGTTCCGGTTTGTAAAGCACTAGAATTTCCTCTGTTTCACTATGCTTCACCGTTTGCAGTGCGGTATAGTAATTTCCCTTGTAATGCAGATAACGTCCAGGTACGAATTCTCTTTTCATGAAATTTTTAGAAAAAAGCATGGAGTTTGAGCGCGAGTATGGATATCATCTTCCTTACTCGCGCTCAAACTCCATACTTAATTTCACTCTTTATCTTTCACTTGTATTATGATTTATTATTCGTGTCTTTACCTGATCCTGCTATAGAGTCACGCATGTCTGTATCAGCTTGGATGTTTTTCATTTTATAATAATCCATAATACCTAAGTTGCCGCTACGAAATGCAGCTGCGATAGCTTTAGGAATTTCTGCTTCTGCTTCGATAACCTTGGCACGGGCTTCCTGTGCTTTAGCTTTCATCTCTTGTTCCAAAGCCACAGCCATTGCTCTGCGTTCTTCTGCTTTAGCTTCTGCTACTTTCAAATCAGCACTGGCTTGGTCAATTTGCAATTTGGCACCAATGTTTGTTCCTACGTCGATGTCTGCAATATCGATGGATAAAATTTCAAATGCAGTTCCTGCGTCCAATCCTTTATGCAAAACAAGTTTTGATATTTTATCAGGATTTTCTAACACTTCTTTGTGTGAAAGAGATGAACCGATAGAGGAAACAATACCTTCTCCTACACGCGCCAAAATAGTTTCTTCTCCTGCACCACCGACCAACTGTGCAATGTTTGCACGTAATGTCACTCGCGCTTTAGCGATCAATTGAATACCATCTTTCGCAACCGCAGCAACATTGGGTGTATTAATGACTTGAGGATTAACAGAAATTTGTACCGCCTCAAACACATCTCTTCCTGCAAGATCAATCGCTGCCGCTTGTTTGAATACTAGGGCAATATTTGCTTTGTCTGCCGAGATCAGCGCTTTAATGACATGAGGAACATTTCCACCTGCTAGGTAATGAGTTTCCAAATCATTGCTTGTAATAGAAATGCCGGCTTTGGTAGCGGTAATCAATGATTCCACAATAAGACGCGGAGGTACTTTACGAATGCGCATAAATACCAAAGTAAACAAGCCTACATTAACACCGGAGAACACAGCGGTGATCCATAAGTTTAAAGGAACAAAATACAGGAAGATGAATACGAAAATGATACCTGCAAAAAGAGGAATTAAAATGTCCATAAAATTGATTTAGTTTAAAGGTTGAACAATTATTTTGTAACGGGAAATGTCTACGATGATTATTTTTGAAGGGTGATTGCAAAATGCACCTAATGTCTGTACTTCATAGGTTTTATTCTTGAATTCAGCTTTCCCCATTGGTCTTAAATCAGACAGTGTTATCCCTTCATCGCCAACTGATAATTCAATGTCAAGATCGTCAATCGCTTTACCATCGGAAATGCTTTTATTAGCAAATTTACTCCATACACCAGATCGAAAACAAACGATCAGAATAATAGCTCCTCCAATAAGATTGGCAAGCAGAAAAGCATGTCCTGTTTCTATACCAAAATCAGTGTAAGCTTTTACGATACTATACCCTGATAAAAGTCCGCCGAAAATACCAACGATTGTAGTTCCCGGAATGAACACAATTTCAATAACAATAAGCAAAAGTCCTGCAGCAGCAAGAATGGCTAATAAAGTCATGTTACAAGTTATCGTGTAATATCTATTAATTAAAAGAAAGATCAATAAGCTCTGGCAAAAACTACACGCTGCGTAGAAGGTTTGCCAGTCAATATACATTTTCCTTCCTCTTGTTTGTTATTTAAAACAATACAACGAATGGTTGCTTTGGTCTCTTCTTTGATTTTAAGCTCTGTTTCCGAAGTGCCATCCCAATGTGCAAGGACAAACCCCCCTTTGGTGTTTAATACTTCCTGAAACTCTTTATAGGAATTAACTTCAGTCGTATGCGTATTACGGTATTCCAATGCTTTTTGGTAAATGTTGCTTTGAATGTCTTTCAACAATTGTTCGATGACATCTAAAGCGCCATCGGCAGAAATGGATTGCTTTTCCTTCGTGTCTCTTCTGGCAATTTCCAAGGTGTTGTTTTCTACATCACGAGGACCGATTGCGATGCGAAGTGGCACACCTTTCAATTCGTAATCAGCAAATTTAAACCCTGGTGTTTGCGTGTCACGGTCATCTAATTTTACAGAGATACCTTCTCGGCGAAGTGATTTTATGAGAGGATTTATTTTAGAACGGATAGCCGCAAGTTGCTCTTCGTTTTTAAAAATCGGTACGATTACTACTTGTATAGGAGCAAGCAGGGGAGGCAAAACTAAACCCTCATCATCAGAGTGTGCCATAATCAAGGCTCCCATCAATCTGGTGCTTACACCCCAGGAAGTCCCCCATACATATTCCAGTTTTCCTTCTTTCGGTGCAAACTTTACTTCAAATGCTTTAGCAAAATTCTGTCCCAGAAAATGCGATGTGCCAGCTTGCAATGCTTTGCCATCTTGCATCATCGCTTCTATACAATATGTTTCTTCTGCACCTGCAAAACGCTCATTAGCCGTTTTTATACCTTTTAAAACAGGCATGGCCATATACTGCTCTGCAAAATCCGCATAGATTTCCAGCATGGTTTCTGTCTCACAAATAGCTTCTTCTTTTGTAGCATGAGCTGTATGGCCTTCTTGCCATAGGAATTCTGCTGTACGCAGAAAAAGTCTGGTACGCATTTCCCAGCGGACTACGTTTGCCCATTGGTTAATTAACAAAGGTAAGTCTCTGTAGGATTGAACCCAGTTTTTGAAAGTGCTCCAGATAACTGTTTCTGATGTTGGCCTTATGATGAGTTCTTCTTCAAGTTTTGCATCCGGATCTACAATGACACCTTTGCCATTAGGATCATTTTTTAAACGGTAATGTGTCACTACGGCACATTCCTTTGCAAAACCTTCGACATGACTGGCTTCTTTGCTTAAATATGATTTAGGAATTAATAAAGGAAAGTAAGCATTGCTATGACCGGTTTCTTTAAATTTAGCATCAAGTACAGCCTGCATTTTCTCCCAAATGGAGTATCCATAGGGCTTAATGACCATACAGCCTTTAACAGCCGAATTCTCAGCTAAATCGGCCTTTTTTACTAATTCATTGTACCAAAGTGAATAATCTTCGCTCCTTTTAGGAAGAAATTTGCTCATTTTATTGTTGTAGTTATAAGTTGGTATGCGATTTGATAGATTGCATCGTTAAAGGGCAAAGATAAGGTATTTTTGCTACTTTGTAATTCAAGTAAACGAATTAAGAATATGAAAGCGGACACATGGAAAAATAGTTTCGTTGTGCTTACGATAGCTGCAGCAACTGCTCTATTGTCTTCTTGTGCAACGAATTCACCTTCTGCCTCCAATACCATCGAGGACGACCCCGTTTATTTTTCATCTGCCGATAGAAGAGCCGCTCAGGAAAAAAGAGTACAACAGCAACAGGCCCAGACCGCACAGCAAAATACATACAGCAGCAACAATACCAATTCGTCTAGTCAGAATTATCAGTTCAACTCATCAGATACTCCGGACAAAAGCGTTGATTACTCTTATTATAGCGAAGCCAATAAAAATAACATTGTCTCATCCCCAAGTTCAACGGGCGGAGATACTTATATCACCGATAATAGCAATAATTACTATGGAAGTTCAGGTTCTAATGGGAACAGCTCTTTGTCTTTAGGCTATGGTTTTGGTCCCGGAGCTTCTTATTATGGTGGTTGGGGAGGTTATTCTGGATGGAATAGCGGTTTTGGTTATTCTTCTCTTTATGGAACTAGCATTGGTATAGGCTTTGGGTGGGGCTCAGGTTATAGCAACTACGGATATGGATATGGGGGATATGGTTACAATAATTATTATAACAATTATTGGTACAATCCATGGTCATGGTATAGCGGTTACAGTCCTTATTATGGTTATGGCTATGGTAATGGCGGCTATGGTAATGGTGGTTATTACAATGGATTTTATGATGGATTGCATTATGGGAATGGCTCGACCAGCTCTGGTAGCAGCACTTATGGTAAAGGTATAGTTGGTCCTAAAACAGGCACAAGTTCAACGGTCGGAAATAATAATAATTCAGGAGGTAGAGGTCGTACCACTAATAATAATAACCAACGAGATTATACGCAACAACAAAATCAGTATAATCAAGGTGGAAGAAACGCAAGTGATTACAATGGCAATCGTAATGGTCAGACTAATGGAAACAACCAGAACAATACGAACCAAAATAGAAATCAAAACACTAATACAAACACGCAAAATAATCAAAACCCAAACAACAACAATACGGGTACAAATACCAATAGAGGCAATGATTACAACAGCAATAGACGAGGTAATCAAGATCAGCAACAACAGCAGCAGAATAGCCAACAGCAACAATACAATCAACAAAGACAACAACAACAACAACAACAACAACAACAACAACAACAACAAAATCAAAATCAGCAGCAACAACAGTATAATCAGCAAAGACAACAGAATCAACAAAGACAACAGCAGCAGCAGTATAGCCAGCCGCAAAATAATGGTGGTGGTAATAATGGACGCTCAGGCGGAGGCGGCGGAGGCGGCGGAGGCGGAGGCAATAGTGGCGGCGGTGGTCGCGGTAGACGTTAGTTTTTAAATATTATCATATAGAAAATGATGCACAAAAAAAGCAGAATAGGTTCTTTACTAGTAGTTGTTATGTCAGTATTTTTTTATGCACCGACATTTGCACAAGTAGAACCAGGATCATTAGGTTATTATAATTATGTCCCGGTTTTTGGTGGGCAGACTGTTTATGGTACAGCAAGAATACAGGGTCTCGCAGGAGCAGGCGTTTCTTTGGGCGGTGATATTGGTCTTATCACTTACAACCCAGCTGCTTTAGGCTTGTTTAGGAAATCAGAAGTTTCATTGTCTGCAGGAATTGGGTCTTCCGGCACTCAATCTGATTTTTTAGGAAATACAACTAAGGCAAACAGAACATGGTTCGGAATCCCAAATTTTGGAGCCGTCATTAATTTTTCAAAAGATGATCTGGTCCCTGGTATTTTCAGAGGAGGATCATTAGGAATTACATTCACTAAAGTGAATGATTATCAGCAGCGTTATTTAATGTCTGGAACCAATAGTCAAAATTCAATGACAGATTATTTTGCAGAAAATGCAAACGCTGGTTTAGCTGCAGGAGGATCTTTTGGAAATGTGTACAAGCAGAAATCAGATCTGCCTAACACGTTAGATGCCTTATCTTATTATACTTATTTAATTGATTACGATTCTTCGTCCAATCAATATTATGCAGGTGTCGGTTTTTATGATAAAAATAATGGTGGCCATTACACAAAAGGTGATAACTACTATGATTTTTCTTTAGATAAAGCGAAACAAAAAGAAACTGTGCTACAAAAGGCTGGTCAGTACTCGTGGGATATCTCTTATGGTGCCAATATCAATGATCGGGTTTATTTGGGTATAGGTGGTTCTATTCTTATTTCCAATTACCAACAAGAACGTTTGTTTGAAGAAACTCATGCACCTTTTCCTTACGGACTAAAAGACTTTACTTTTAGAGAAACAGATGTTCATAAGGGAACAGGTTATGTCGCTAAAGCCGGAGCAATCGTCAAAGCAACAGATTGGATGCGTATAGGTGCGTCCATTCAAAGTCCTACTTATAACTATATGCGAGAAACTTATTCATGGGGTGCTGTTGCAAATTATGATGGTGTCATTATTGATAATACCGCAGGTCCAGGTAATGAAAGTTATCTTTATCATGCAGATGTAAAGACTACGACGAATTCATTTAACTATAGATTTGTTAAACCCATGCGTGCTTCAGCTGGACTGACATTATTAGCTGGCAAAAAAGGTTTCATTACTGGAGATATAGAGTATGTGCCCTATAAGACAGCTAGTCTGCAGTATCCGGGAGATCGCTTTTTATTTATGGCTGATAATGCTACCATTAAGAATATGTATAATAATGTATTCAATTATAAATTGGGTGCAGAAGTTAGATTAGCTAAACAATACACGGTAAGGGGAGGTTTTGCTTACAATGCCGATCCTTACAATAGAGTCGATGATCTGAAAAGAGATCAATACTACTTTACCATGGGTGGAGGGTATAGAATAGAAGGCTTTTATGTAGATATAGCGGTAGTACAAGGATTCACTAATCAGCGCTATAAGCCTTATACACTTGCCAATGGTCAGGAACCTACAGCGGATATCAAAAAACATTATGGATTCTATCAGGTTACTGCCGGTTTTACCTTTTAAATCTCGCAATAGTTTTATAACTTCCTCCTGATTAACAATATCAACTACAATGAGAAATTTTTTATTGGGGTTTAACATTCTTTTTTTGCTGGCAACTAGTTATAGTGCTGAGGCAAGACTTAAAGTAGGTGATCAAGCTCCTGACTTTACAATACTGAATCAAGATGGTAAGCCTATTAAATTAAGTTCGTTACGTGGAAGTGTGGTTTTGTTAGACTTCTGGGCTTCCTGGTGTATGCCTTGCCGTATGGCGAATACTGAAATCGTACCTGTATACCATAAATACGCTTCTTTAGGATTTGATATGTTTAGCGTATCCCTGGATTCTAAAAAAGAACCATGGATCAATGCCATTAGAAATGATAAAATGGATTGGCCTAATCATGGAAGTGACTTCAAGGGTTGGGAAAGTAGTGTGGCTAAATTATATACAATAGAATCATTACCATCGTCTTTTTTAATTAATGAGAGTGGAGTTGTAATAGCTTTAGATCCGGATGAATATGATCTGGAAAAAAAGCTTCAAGATATCTTTTATAAACAAGCACACTTTTATCCGATTTTAGCTTCTGATAAAGTTCATTTTACAGCGAAAGCCAAATTTGAAATTCTAAATGATAAGGGAGCATCGGTTTCAAAAGGCAAATCGGAAGAAATAGATATTACAGGATTGCCTCAAGGATTTTATACCATTAAAGTAGATGAAACAACTTCTAAATTTCAAAAAATTGGAGTCGAAAGCCCTGAGCCAACCTTCTATCCTGCAAGAGTAGATGATGGCATCACGTTATCGAGAGAAGCATTGTATGAGATATATACTTTAACTGGAAAAAGATTATTGCAGGGTAAGGGAATCAAAATAGATTGCACTACTTTAAGAAGTGGTAGTTATTACCTGAGCATTGAAGGAAGAATTTTTTCATTTTATAAAAAATGACAATTATTCAGATATGATAACTGTCATTTTATTCATTTTGTTAGGTGCCAGTGCCTCTGTTTTTTCTCCTGCACCAAAATTATTACGATCTCCTTTTTCAGCAGTTACATAATATACTATAGCCTCCATTGCTTCATAGGTAACAATTCCTTTAGCATTGGTCTTGTCTAAAGCAACGGGGTTTGTGCTTTTTTCATAGTCTTCTTTGGTTTTATAGACAGCTACAGTCGCTCCACTTTCTAAATTGCCTAATTCGTTTCTTACAGTAATTCTAAGATTGGTTTTTAATAATTGAGAACTTGTTAGAGAAAACAAACCTATAGATACAAGAAGGACGTATGTTAATTTTTTCATAATAAGGCAATAATAACGTATCTAAACGAAAGAAAGAAAGCGCTTGCGCGCCTTCTTGTTATGTATTTAGTAAGTTGAATATTTTCATTTTATTGTATAAGGTTTTACGATCAATATTTAACAGCTGGGCCGCTTTTGATTTATTGAAATTGACCTTTTTAAGAACTTCGACAATTTTTTCAAACTCCGCGTTTAATGCAATGGATTTTAAATTATGAGCATCTCCATTCAACGGTTTGCTTTCAGATTTATCATCGATCAGAGAAAACTTAGATTGGAATACAATTTCCTGAGGGAGTGTTTCTGCTGTAATTTTATTCTTACCGCTCAACAAAACCGCCCTTTTAATCACGTTGTTTAACTCTCTTAGATTCCCTGGCCAGTTGTAGTCAAGGAATATCCCTTCTACTTCTTCATCAAAGCCTTCTATTTGTTTACCTAGCTCATTGTTAGCATTAGCAAGGAAAAAGTCTGCAAACATCATGATATCATTTTTCCTATCACGCAAAGCTGGCAAATCGATGGAGAATTCATTGAATCGATGGTATAAATCTTCACGGAAAGTTCCTTTTGATGTAGATCCGTTTATCTTCTCATTGGAAGCTACAATGATTCTAACATCAATAGGAGTTTCTTTTTGAGATCCGAGTCTTCTTATTTTCCTTTCTTGTATTACTCTTAGCAAAGAAACTTGAATATCGTAAGAAAGGTTTGCAATTTCATCTAAGAAGATAGTTCCGCCATTGGCCAATTCAAATTGACCAACTTTGCTTTGTAGTGCGCCTGTAAAGGCTCCTTTTTCATGACCAAACAGCTCACTCCCTGCAAGTTCTTTGTATAAAGAGCCACAGTCTACGGCTACGAAAGGCTTATCTTTTCTTGTGCTTTGGCTGTGGATACTATAAGCTATAGACTCTTTACCTGTTCCGCTTTCGCCATAGATAATGACAGAGTAATTGGTTGGAGCAACGAGCTCAATTTGCTTTTGAATATTTTTTGCTTCAGGACTCTTACCAATAATAATTTGCTTTGAAGGAACCGCAGAAGAACCATTTTTATGAATTGGATTGCTAGGTTTATCTTTTGATAAAGCACCATCTTCCTGCCCTTGACCAAGACTTGCTTTATTTTTTAATGCCTTCTCCATCGTAATCAAAATCTCATCCGGGAAGAGAGGTTTTGTTACATAGTCAAACGCACCAAGTTTAATCACATCCACTGCAGTTTTTACATCTGAATAGCCTGTAATAATTACTACCTGAATAGTTGGATCGATCTGTTTGATTTTTTCTAGAACTTCCTTGCCATCCATTTTAGGTAATCTAAAATCACAAAACACCAAGTCGCATTCATTAGTTTTTAAGTAATCTAACGCATTAACTTCTGATGTAAAGAATTTCGTATCGTGACCCTTCTTTTTAAAGAATCTTTCAAGAAGTTGACAGATGTCAATGTTGTCGTCGATGATTAAGATTTTTGCCATAACGTTTTTATTTGTCCGAGTCTACTGCAGAGTATTTATTACTGCGATCAATTGGTTAACAGAAAAAGGTTTTTTAATGAAAGCA
>JACMQM010000129.1 GCA_014376985.1 Cytophagaceae bacterium
GAGCAGGATTTTGCATTGGCTGTCACGTATTTAAAAAAGGCAGTAACCTTACAGCCTGAAAATGCAGAGGCGCATTATTTTTTAGGTTATGCCTATAGCCGATTGAATGCTAAGGATGGGAAAGGCATGATCAAAATGGATTTGCAATGGACTATCCGTTCAAGCGAAGAATTTGAACAAGTGATTCAATTGACGCGCAAGTATACGGGTGAAACCGTGGTATTGGATCCTTATTCCAAACTCACTGCAGAATGGGGCTGTATGGCCATGTGCTACTGGAACAATAACAAATTAGACTCTGCCGTTTGGGCTTTTAACGAAGGTAAAAGACGTGGAGGATTTGGCCCATTTTATTTGGCGATCAATAGAAGCATTCTTAGCCAGTGCAGTAAAAATGCAATACTGATTTGCTCAGGTGATAATCTTACAATCCCTTTATGGTACCTGCAAATTATAGAAGGGTATAGAAAGGATATCGCTGTAATCAATATCGATTTATTAAATACGGTATGGTATCCACAGCAACTTCGTTCCAAATCGAATGTGGCGTTTGATCTACCAGGGGCAACCATTGATACATTGGAGTATTTGCATGTTGAAGATTCTGTTGTTTCGGTGAGAAACAAATACGCCTATAAAGATTTTTCCTGGACAATTAAGAAAACAGCGGAGAAGAATTATTTGTTACGTAGTGACCGAGTGTTTTTAAGTATTTTGAAAGCCAATGAATTTGAATCAGATGTTTACTTTACTATAGGATTTGATAAGGGGTATAGGTTGAGTTTAGACGACTATTTAATCCCTATGATTCTTTTAGATCAGCTGAATGTAAGCGGCAAGGAAAAGTATAGTTTTGAAATGTATAGAAAAAAATTGTCCGAAGTATTAGCACTAACGAAGTATGTAAATCTAAATAGTTCAGACGAGATCAATTTTGTAGACAACCTTCGTCATGACCTGTTGCTTCATTTAGAAGAACAGCATGAGTTGAAGCACAAAGCAGAGACAAAGCAATTGCTAAAGCTTTTGGATACTTATATGCCTGAAAACAAATTTCCTTATAGTTCCAAGGAAACGAAAAATTACGTGGACTACATCCGCAAGAAATATTAAATCTTAAACCCTGACTATATGAGAGCACACTATTCGATTTTACTCGCCTTATCTTTTATACTGCTACTTAATTCTTGTAGTTCAAAAAGCTCTGAAGAAGTTGCAATGGAGATGGATACACCCGCTGCAGATTCAAAGGCGGTAAACGAAAACTTTATGTCTTCTTCCGCAGCGCAAGGGACAGGCAAAGACACTACACGTAAGTTTATTCGCATAGCGGAGATGAAATTCAAAGTCAAGAATGTATTTGATGCCACTTATAAGATTGAAGACCTAACGAGGCAATTTGGTGGTTTTGTAACCTATACGAATCTGGCAAGTACCGTCCATCATGTTTCGAATGTAACAGTAAGCGCAGACTCTTCAGTGGAAACTACCTATTACGAAGTAAAAAATGTCATGACGATCCGTGTACCCAATACTAAACTCGATAGTACTTTGCGTGCGGTTGCTGTGCATATAGAATTTTTGGATTACCGAAACATTGCGGCAGATGATGTGGCCTTGCAACTTCTGACGAATAAAATGACCCAAAAAAGAATTCGTCGTCACGAAAAGAGATTGGAAGAGGCCATTGACAATCGAGGCAAGAAATTGAATGAGACAACTAATGCAGAGGAAAACCTTTATTACAAACAGGAGCAGGGAGATGCTGCGATCATTTCTAATTTGTCATTGAATGATCAGATTAATTTCAGTACCATCAAGTTGGAATTTTACCAACGCGAAACCCTCAAACGTGAGCTTATCGCTAACGATAAAAATATCGATGCCTATGAACCGGGTTTTGGTTCTAAAATCATAGAAGCACTAGGTGATGGATGGAAATTGTTAGCCGGATTCTTTATTTTCACAGCCAGGCTCTGGGGCTTTATTTTATTGGCAGTTCTTGTTTATGTGCTGTTTAAGCGCTTTGGCCATGTATTAAAAGGAAAACAATAACCATTGCCCTTCCTTTTAAAAAATCGTAACTTGCAGGCATGACTTTCAAGGAACTCAACCTATCCAATGCTTTGCTCAATGCCTTAGACGATTTGGGCTATGCGCAGCCGACTACTATCCAGGAAAAAGGATTTTCTGTGATGATGTCAGGAAAGGATGTTGTGGGCATTGCACAAACGGGTACAGGTAAAACATTAGCATACCTACTGCCTTGTTTAAGACAATTGAAATTTGCGAAAGATGGCTTGCCTCAAATCTTAATCCTTGTTCCTACACGTGAATTGGTGGTGCAGGTGGTAGAGGAAGTAAAGAAATTGACCACTTACATGGAAGTGCGTGTCGGCGGAGTGTATGGCGGCACTAAAGTCGATACACAAAGAGAGATGGTCAATGATGGCTTGGATGTACTCGTTGCCACACCCGGACGATTATTGGATCTGGCTTTGAC
>JACMQM010000130.1 GCA_014376985.1 Cytophagaceae bacterium
CTTCCACCTCATAACCTGAAAAATCTTTTTTCAAGGTATTGGCAATTGCCGATGGCAATTCACTGGCAGAAGCTAATTTAGTTTCTGTTTGAATGTGTTTTCCAGCAGCCGTAAAAAGTACATCGGTCTTTTCCTTGTTGTTTTTGAACTGTGCTTCGTAGTTTCCTTCTTCCTTTTCCCACTCAACATCCGTTGCTTTAGGATATAGTTTACTGAAGCTTTGTTTTACGGCTTCGGGTACAAGACTTGTTTTAATATCTTGTGCGTAAACAGAAACACTGGTCAAAAGCAGGGCATGTATTACAAGTAGTTTTTTCATGGTTTCTTAATTAAGTTTACCAATAGTAAGTAGTGATTCTGTAATCTTTCTGTAGACTCAACAGATAATAGTAATGGTGTGTTGATCATTGAAAAAGCTGTAAGAAATATCAAACTGATAGAGTACGCATATTTTCTTGACGATAGCCAATCCTAATCCATTGGATTGTGGATCATCTGATTTTTTTTGAAACCGTTCAAATAACAGCGAAGAATCAAATGTTAATGGTTTTCCTGTATTCGAAATTGAGATTTCTTTTTTTGTAATGGAAATATTAATATGACCAGATTCTATGTTGTGGTGGATAGCATTTTTTAAGAGGTTGGAGAACAGTACTTCTGCCAGGCCTTCGTTCATTGTAAGCGTCATCTCTTCTTGTTGCTGCCATTGCAAGGATAGATTTTTAAATTCCAGCAAATCTTTAAAATAGTCGCAGCATTTTTTTATGACAGTTATTGCCTGAATGACAGAGCTGTCAGGAAATTGATTGTTTTCAATTTTAGATAATAACAGTAAGGTTTTGTTTAGCCTCGATAGACGGTGTATTTGTTCGCTGATTTCTTCAATCAATACCGCTTGTGCTTTGTTAATATTGGGCTCTTCAATTAGTAGTTCTATTTTGCTGTGTATAATACCAACCGGTGTTTGCATTTCATGCGACGCATTTTCGATGAAGTGTTTTTGGTTTTGATAAGCGGTCAAATTGTTTTTTATGAGTTCTTCTATAGACTCGTTTAATTCTTTGAACTCGGTAATGGAGGATGAGTTATACGAAAGTTGTACTTCTTTATCCAATCGGTAGCGCTTAATATTTCCTATCGTATGGTAAAAAGGTTTCCAAAGGCGGTTCAATATAAATCGGTTGAGTACCATGACCAGTGCAAAGAACAGCAATGAGAATACCAGCACATCAAGAAGAATCGTGTAGAGTATATCCTCAGAGTTCATCATGTTGGTGAGAGTAGTAATCTGATAATACTGCTCACGGTCTTTTAAAACAGATTGCTTGCGCCTAAAGGGTTCTTCTTCTCCCTCGTATGGAATGTATTTATTAAAATCCTGAAAGAATCCTTTAGGATTTTTAATCCGCTCTTTATCGTAAATTTTCTGCGTGATTTCTTGGATATAAAAATCGCGATCGTCTGCGGTGCTGGTATTGAGCAGGGCTTTGTCTTTTTTTATCTTTTGAATGATTTCCTGTTCGCGAAAGGTAAGGTATTCATCTATTTCATTGTAAATGGTCGATTGAATAGAGAAATAAAAAACAGCACACCAAAGCAGCAGCATGGCAAAAATAAGTTGAAGGAAATAACGGCTCGTGAGATTCAGTAGTTTCATTCTTTTATAAATTTGTAGCCTAATCCGTAAATGGCTTGTATGTTATAGTCCGACGCATTTTCATTCAACCGTTTTCTTAAATTTTTTATTTGCGAGTATAAGAAATCAAAGGAGTCCGTGCGATCACTGTTGTCACCCCAGATGTGTTCTGCCAGCGACGATTTGCTGATGATACGATCGGTATTGGATATAAAAAATAAAAGTAGTTCATATTCTTTCTTTTTTAAAATGAGTTCTTTATCGCCTATGAAAACTTTCTGTGCATCCAATTCAAAACAGATATTACCTATTTGTATTTGATTGTTTCCCTGAAAATGTAATCGTCTCACAATCGATGTCACTCGAGCATTTAATTCTGTAAAGTGAAAAGGTTTAGAAAGGTAATCATCTGCTCCCATCGTCAATCCGGCAACTTTATCGTCCAAAGAATTTTTTGCAGAAAGAATAATAACACCTGTTTTGGCATTTTTTTTCTTAAGATGTTCTAAAATACGTAGACCATTTCCATCGGGGAGTGTAATGTCTAAGATGACACAATCGTAATGATAAAGCTGGATTTTTTCTTCAGCACTTTTTTGTGTGCCGGCTATTTCACATAGATAGCCTGACTTTGTAAAATAGGCCTGAATACTTTGCTGCATACCGATTTCGTCTTCTACAATAAGTAATTTCATACACTTGCTTTAGGCTATACAGAAGGTTAACAAAATAGAGAATAATTCTGTATTATTTATGGAAAAAGTGTAGGTTGTGATCGTTAATGATACCTCTATGAATATTGAAGACTTTAGAACGTATTGCTTATCCCTTAAGGGAGTGGAAGAAGGCTTACCTTTTGGAGATGAAACCTTAGTATTTAAAGTAGGCAAGAAAATTTTTGCGTTAACACACCTCAGTCTATTTACTTCAGTGAATTTGAAATGTGATCCAGAAAAGGCAGTAGAGTTACGCGAACGCTATCCGGCTGTTATTCCAGGTTATCACATGAATAAGAAACATTGGAACACGGTATTAATAGACGGTTCTATCCCTGATCGTATGTTGAAGGAGTGGACGAAGCAGTCTTACGATTTGGTTGTGGAGACTTTATCCAAAAAGATAAAACAAGAGTTGGAGGAGTTTGAGTAAAAATCACTTTCTTAAAAAATAAAGATTCTTCAACACACTTCCTTCAAACCTATACCCTTTGCTCATTACCAATTGATAAATCAAATCGTTGTCAGGCTTTGAAGGATCAAAGGATTCAGATTCTACTACAATCAGTTTAGGAGAGTACTTGCTGAAGTCCAGCGATTGCAAGACTTGTAAATCATGTTCTTCTGCATCTACCGATAAAAGATCAAAACGTGCAGGTGCTTTGCAGCGGTCCAGAATTTCTGTTAAGCTTTCTGGTTGCATTTTTTTTACCTGTGAGACTTCAAATCCCGGTTCATCTTTGATGTCAATGTTCATGTGCTCAGTAGAGGACAAAACATTGTTCGTGTAGATGAAATAATCACGTGTTGTTTTTTCATTCGATACCAAAGCCGTAATGGCGACATCTCGCGGTCTTAGGCGCCCATATTTTCTGGTGAGCGTTTCATTCGCATCAATGCATATTCCTCGCCATCCTCTTTTGTATAATGAAAATGTATTCGAAATGAAGATCGGCTCGTTGCATCCCACTTCTACATAAAAACCTTTTTTCGTAATGATTGGCTTTAAAATAGAATCGATCAATCGATCTTCTCCTGTATGCGCATAACTCATGCGGGCACTGCGACCTGCAGTCCACCTCATCCATGAAGTGATGCAATGATGCAAGGCATAAAAAAAAGAAAGAGGGTAGCGTAAGGTGAAAAATTGACTAAAGCATACTTTTGTTTCTTGAAGGGAGATTCCCATCGATGTAAAGATTGCACGGCTGTATGCACTTTTATAAAGCTGCTTGGAAAAAATACGCTGTGCGATAAATCTAAAACTCATAGTAGTCAATAGTCAGTAACCATTAATCAGTAATAGACAGTTACAAACTGGTTACTGATCACTGGTTACTGATCACTATTTTTTATAATCTTCTAAACATATCCTTAATATTATCCAATGTCAACTTCTCTTTCCAATCTAACCCAATCGCATGGTTCCACATGTGCGTCAATTTGTAAGAGACTTCTGCCATTTGAGTGATCTCATCTTCTGTCCAACCTTTGGCTAAGCCTTGCGGTAAGGTGATGTGGTGTTGCTTCACCATTTCCTGGAATTCTTTTACGGCATCGCCGTAGAACTCAGGAAGGTGATTAAAAGCTAAGCAGTTGGCATAACCGTGACGGTATCCAAATACAAAGGATAGCCCGTACGATAACGCGTGACAAGCACCGACTTCAGAATAAGTCAAACTCAAAGCACCCATCAACGAAGCCACCATTAGTTTTTCATCGTTCACATCCGATTGACCGCAACCTTCTCTGATGAATACATCACGGCATAAATCTAAAGATTGATTGCCATAAGCCAGGCTGAATACGTTTTTATAAATACCAGATTCTGATTCTATGCAATGGATGTAAGTGTCCATGCCCGTGTAGAACCATTGATCACGGGGTACATCTTTGATCAAGTCCGGATCCAATACAATTTGATTGAAGGGAGTCCAGTCACATTTTAGTCCCAGTTTTTTTTCTGGACCCGTTACTACAGCTGTTATGGATACTTCAGCACCTGTGCCGGCAAGGGTAGGAACACCCACGTGGTAGATACCAGGA
>JACMQM010000131.1 GCA_014376985.1 Cytophagaceae bacterium
CGTGAAGCGGCAGCTGTAATGGGAGAATATTGTGACATCATCGGTGTACGTTCTTTCCCTAGACTGGTGGATCTACACGAAGATTATTCAGAAGACTTTTTCAATAAATTTATTAAATATGCTGGTGTACCAATTGTAAGTTTGGAAAGTGCAACCCTGCATCCTTTGCAATCATTAGCGGATTTAGTGACGATTGAAGAAACGAAAACTAAACCTCGTCCAAAAGTAGTTTTAACCTGGGCGCCACACATCAAAGCATTGCCTCAAGCAGTAGCCAACTCTTTTGCGGAATGGATGGTAAAGTCCGACGTAGAGTTTGTCATCACACATCCCGAAGGATATGAACTGGCAAAAGAATTCACTGGTAACGCTACCATTGAATACAATCAAGATAAAGCCCTGGAAGGCGCTGATTACATCTATATCAAAAACTGGTCTTCTTATGAAGACTATGGTAAAGTGTTATCCATGGACAGTCGTTGGATGATCACAAATGAAAAATTAAAATTAACAGACAACGCACAAGTGATGCACTGCTTACCGGTGCGTCGAGGCATTGAATTGTCAGATGAAATATTAGACGGTCCTAACTCTCTGGTAATACAAGAAGCATCCAACAGAGTATGTGCAGCCCAGGCCGTTTTGAAAAAAATGCTGGAGACCAATTTCAGTAAATAATATGGAAGAATTAGTCGTCATAAAAGTAGGTGGCAACATCATTGATAACGAAGAAGCGTTAAAATCTTTTTTAACGGACTTCTCCGCCATCAATGCACGTAAAATATTGATCCATGGCGGTGGTAAAATCGCTACTGAAATCAGTAAAGGATTGGGTATTGAAGCGCAAATGATCGAAGGCAGAAGAATTACGGATGCTGAGACTTTGAAAATAGTAACGATGGTATACGGTGGGTTGATCAACAAAAACATCGTGGCTTCTTTGCAAACAAGAAAATGTAACGCCATCGGTTTGACAGGCGCAGACGGTGGTGTGGTAGTAGCCAATAAGCGACCCATTAAAAATGGTATCGACTATGGGTACGTAGGAGATATCAAGGAAGTAAAATCCTCTGTATTGACTACATTGATCGATGCAGGGTTCACTCCCATTATTGCCCCGCTCAGTATAGATGATAACGGCAGTTTACTCAATACCAATGCAGATACTATGGCCTCTGAAATCGCTTGTGCCATGAGCAAACAGTATAAAGTAAGTCTCGTTTACTGTTTTGAATTGCAAGGTGTATTGAGGGATTTTGAAGATAAAAATTCTGTCATCAACCAAATCAATCCAGACACCTATAGCCAACTAAAAAGTGAAGGAGTCATTTCAAAAGGCATGATTCCCAAACTGGATAATGCTTTTGACGCCATCAACAAAGGAGTAAGCGCAGTGGTCATAGCTCATGCAGATAATTTATTAGCGATCATTAACGAACAAAAAAAGCTAGGTACTGTCTTGAAAAAATAACAGGCCTTACATAAACTATAATTTTTATGGACATTCAGAAATTAAAATCAGATGCCATCGAACTGTTGAAGAATTTGATTCGCACCGAATCATTCAGCAAGCAGGAAGATAAAACAGCAGAGATTATCAATGCATTCATCAACGAACGTGGTGTACCGACCCACCGTTTGAAAAACAATGTATGGGCATTCAACAAGCATTACGATGGAAAAAAACCTACTATCTTATTAAACTCACATCACGACACCGTAAATCCAAATCCAGGTTACACAAATGATCCATTCGATCCTTTTGTAAAGGATGGAAAATTATTTGGGTTAGGAAGTAATGATGCCGGCGGATGTTTGGTATCATTGATATCAACCTTTCTCTATTTCTATGACAAAGAAAACCTGAATTACAACTTCGTCATAGCGGCTACAGCGGAAGAAGAAATTTCCGGCTTTAATGGATTGGAATTGGTATATCCAGAATTGGGGCTCATCGATTTTGCGATCGTAGGAGAACCTACCTTGATGGACATTGCCGTCGCGGAAAAAGGTTTGATGGTCTTGGATTGTACCGCTCGCGGTAAAGCAGGACATGCAGCACGTGAAGAAGGCGACAATGCCATTTACAAAGCATTAAAAGATATCGAGTGGATTCGCACCTACAAATTTGAAAATGTATCTCCACACTTAGGACCAATGAAAATGTCGGTGACCATCATCAATGCCGGCTACCAACACAACGTTGTTCCAGAAAACTGTACGTTCACCATTGATGTGCGTATCACAGAAATGTACCGCAACGAAGATGTATTACGCATCATTGAAGAAAACATTGACTCAGATGTATCGGCTCGTTCTGTAAGATTGAGACCATCGTTTATTGATCCGGATCATAAACTGGTGAAAGCAGCCATTAAGCTGGGAGCAAAACCTTATGGTTCTCCTACTACTTCTGATCAGGCACTAGTGCCAGTTCCTTCAGTAAAAATGGGACCTGGAAACTCCGGTCGCTCGCACTCTGCTAATGAATTCATTTGGTTGACAGAGATAGAAGAAGGAATTGAAAAGTATATTAAAATATTATCTGAACTAGTATAATTGGAGAAGAGTGAAGGGTGAGCAGTAAGCACTCACTGCTCACCCTTCACTCTTCTCCTAATGAAACACCAATAACTAATAACAATCTATGAAACTCTGGCAAAAAGATACGGAAGTCAATAAAGAAATAGAACGCTTCACTGTTGGCAAAGACCGTGAGATGGATTTATTCCTGGCTCCTTTTGATGTGTTGGGTTCTTTAGCGCATACCGCTATGCTGGCAGATATTGGTTTGTTGGAAAAATCTGAAAAG
>JACMQM010000132.1 GCA_014376985.1 Cytophagaceae bacterium
ATTGCAGAAAAGCTTCTACAAGTAGAAGCTGTTAAGCTTAGTCCTCATAAACCCTTTAAATGGGCCTCAGGTTGGAACTCTCCTATCTATTGTGACAACAGAGTCGCTTTATCTTACCCGGATATACGGGCTTACATTGCGAAAAGTTTGATTGATACCATCAAAAGAGAATTTCCTGATGTGGATGTTATAGCGGGTGTAGCCACCGCAGGCATACCTCAAGCGTCCATCATAGCCGATCGCATGGGCAAATCGTTGATCTATGTAAGAGCCAAACCAAAAGATCATGGCATGACCAATTTGATCGAAGGAAGAATTACTCCCGGTCAGAAAGTGGTAGTCATTGAAGATTTGATTTCTACAGGCGGCAGTTCGCTAAAAGCTGTAGAAGCTTTAAAAGAACAGGGTGTCAATGTATTGGGCATGGTAGCCATCTTCACTTATGATTTCCCGGTAGCTGCAGAAGCCTTTAAAAAAGCAGGAGTGAAATTAGTGACCCTATCTAATTATAATGCGCTACTGGAGATTGCCTTTACCAAAAAAATATTGGATCAAAAACAGCTGGAAGTACTTTCTAAATGGAGAGAAAATCCAAGCGAATGGAATGCTGAATAAACTGATTTCTGATTCTTACAATGACAAAAAAGGTTTGGCTTTCTCTTCTGCTTATCGTTCTTCTGAGCTCCTGGTGTCCTATCAATGATCTCCAGTACTTAAAGTATGATATCTTTGTTGGAGACAATAAGATCGGCGAAGTACTGGCCTCCAAAAACACGAAAGGTATTTTGACTACTTATTCGGTACAGACCAATCTTTCTTTTAGAGTATTGGAAACATACGATGTGAATTATCAACTGAGTTCCAGTTATAAAAATAATTACCTGATCGAATCTGCACTCAAAAACATTGTCAACGGAAAATTGGAAGACGATGTACACATTAAGTGGGACGGTGTCCAATACACAGGACATGCCAATAAAAAAGCTGTTCGTGTGAAAGAACGAATCAAACATTCTATCGCTAAATTATACTTCCACGAACCTGCAGGAATCGAACGTATTTTTTCCGAGAAATATACCGACTTCGAAAAGTTGAAATCTGAACCGGCTAATGAATATGTGCTGCACTTAGGAGATGGTAACAAAAGTCATTATAAATACAGCAATGGCATTTGCACCCAAGTGACTTCTACTAAAAGTTTTTTTAAAATACTCATTAAACTGCGCCGCTGATGTTACGCATCGGCCTTCTATCGGACACACACAGCTACCTCGATCCTGCAGTCTTTACACACTTCGCGGAATGCGATGAGATCTGGCATGCCGGAGACTGGGGCGATCTGAAAACTGTGACTGCCTTACAGGATTTCAAACCCTTGGTAGGTGTGTATGGCAACATCGATGGAAAAGAAATCAGACAAGAAGTTCCTTTGTATCAATTGTTCGAACGCGAAGGTTTTAAGATCGCTATGTTTCACATCGGCGGCAAACCCGGCTATTATCCTCCCGATGCCAAAACCCTTGTGCATCGGGACATACCAGACATTTGGGTCTGCGGCCATTCGCACATCTTAAGGGTAAGTCATGATCCAAAGTTCAACAATCTACTGCACCTCAACCCCGGAGCGGCAGGTAAACATGGTTTTCAGAAGGTAAGAACCTTGTTGCGTTTTACGTTAGAGAACAAGAAAATTCATTCCATGCAGGCAATAGAACTAAATTAGTTTGGAGAAACAGAGCGGAGAGCGAAGTTTAGGTTAATACATTTTTTGTACTAAAGCATGGTGCGGCTGGTGTCCAGGAAAAGAGCGAATCTCTGAAGACATTCTTATCAATTAACTACGTGTAGTAAAAGGAACCATAATGTCTTTAGAGATTGCTTTTGGTGGCTGCCTTTTCTTTTGTTACTTTTCTTTTGGCAGAGCAAAAGAAAAGTAAAAGGCTGGAATGAAAATGAAAGCAATCGTTTAAATGAAAGCTTCTATTCTTAATCCATCCGTGTCAGGTCGAAAGACCTGACACCCATAAAAAGTTGTTAAAGTTATTTAAAGTTATTTAAAGTTATAATTCTCTCACTTTTAAAGTATAATTATTATAAAAATAGTTATATTTGCATCGTTAATCATCAGACAATTAACATGACTCCCAAACGATTTTTATTCCTTGCTGCTTTTAGTGTTTTACTTCATTTGTTTTTTGGAACAATATCGTATGCACAACACAATTCCAGTTGGGGCAGGCCACCAGATGGTTGGGATGATTTTTATATGGGATTGGTGAATGATTATAAAAAGACAAACGATGTCGGAGAACCCGGCTACTGGCTGGATGTGATCAGTAAAGCGAATGGATTAAGTACTTACAATACTGCTGATCCCAATAAAAAATCCGTTCTCTACCATTACAAATACATCAATGCAGGAGTTGATACGTCAACCAATTGGAACAATCAAAAAGGCATTGTTCCTTACGGATTAGATTTACTGCCCAGCATGCGCTACGATGCGGATGTTGTAGGTATGCGTTGTGCCTGGGTAATCTACATGGCTCAGGAAGAAACGGGTGCAGCAGGGGCCAGAGACAACATAGCCAATGCCACCTGGTTAAAAAAATATTTTCTTAATATTAAATATGTTGCTCAGACCGGAGCAGGAAAAAAGGAAATCTTTATTCTGGAACCAGATCTTTTCGGATACATCATTAAAGAGTTGTACGATGGAGGTTATGGTGCCACAGCACTAACGGGCTCTGGTATAGGATTAGGAATGCCTGCTGCCATGTCAACCATAGCAGCAGACCCAAACTACAGTTACCTGGCAGGATTACCGAATACCTTCAGGGGTTTTGTACAAGGCATTATCAAAACCATTCGCATCTACAATCCACAAGCTTATTGCGGACTGACGGTTAATTTATGGGGAGCAAACACTAGCCAAAACATGCCACCAGCCCCGCCCAGAGCAGGGACTGTATGGTATAATACGGCACAGTTAGATGCCGCAGCAAACTATCAGGCAGATTTTTATAAAAGTTTATTGATCAATCCCGGATTTGACAAAAGTGATTTTCTGATTTCAGAAAAAAACGGATTAGTGGCGGCTGGTTATCTTCCTGCTAATAACTGGATGTGGGGAGATCAGCAAATGCAGAACTATTTGTATTTCTTTAAAAAACTTGGACAATCTGTTTGCTTACCTATTGTCGGTTGGCAAATCAGTTTAGGACAAACAAGCAACGCGGCAGGTTATGGTATTACATTAACCAATCCTCCTGTAGCACCTTATACCCCGCTGCCTAATGCGAGTCAGGGTTATGAAGATACATTTGTTCAATACATGTTCAATAATTTCACAGAATTTATTGATGCTGGTTTTATCGGATGGCTTGGAGGAAAGGGTGTGACTCAAGGGACTGACTATTCCTTAAAAACAACGTATGGAGATAAAGGTTTTTTCTTCAACAAAGCACGAACAGTTGTCGATCCAGGCAGACCATGGAACTTGAACCGTGGCATCACTCAACCTGATCTGGGAGAAGATACTTCCTTGTGTGGCACAGACGGAAGTATACTTTTAAATCCTGGCAACATGGGGGCCTCTCCTATTTTATGGAGCACTGGAGACATAACGCCTACCATCAACGTCAATTCAGCAGGTACCTATTGGATAAAAGTAGGGAACGGAACAGATTGTGCACGCTATGATACCATCGTTGTCAGCAATACCTTCGTCGTTAATCTCGGTGCCGATCAAAACTTATGCAGCAGCGGATCCATCGCATTAGACGCCGGACACTCGGGTACTAATGTTTCGTATGTTTGGAAAAAAGATGGTGTAGTGCAAACCTTGGATGTATCTCGTTACATGACAGTGAGTGCACCCGGCACTTATCGCGTAGAAGTAACTGACCCTAGTTGTTTGCCGATGAAAGCGGACGATATCATGATCAGTTCCAGTGCACTTACTACCAATTCAGGCCTATGCGTAAATTTCCCTTCTGCAGCCACACTAACGGTGAGCAACACAGGAGGCACCTACAGATGGTATAGCGCAGCTACAGGCGGCGCATCATTGTTTACAGGCAGTTCTTATACTACCGGGAGTCTGACAGAACCTACAACGTTCTATGTAGCAGATGAAGCCTTATACAATTCAACGATCGTAGCAAAAACCGCTGCGAATGGATTTAGCAATCAGGTATCTAATGGCAATCCCAATGCTACAACCAATAGTGATTGGTTATCCTTTGACGTGCTTAAGCCGATTACACTGGTTTCCTTTACAACAGATGTCATTGTTTATTTCAGTGGAGGTACCTTATCAGCAGATGTATTCATTGACAATCCCTCAACAGGCTTCACCTATACCGCTACTATTTCTTACCCTACTGCCATGATCAACAGTCCAACCCCTGTGATCACGAGTGCAATAATTACCTTGCCTACAGCACTGGTTCTCCCAGCCGCATCAGGATACCGTATTCGTTTAAAAGCGGTGCAGGCTTTTGCATATTACAAAGGAAGCATCAGTACCATTGTACATCCGAAAACACACAGCAACCTTATTACAACAACAGGTTATGCTTGCGCGACTTCCTGTGCCATAGCGGGTATGCCGGCAATTTACAACTGGGTGGTGAAAGCAGCCTCTACCTGTGCGAGAACACCAGTACAAGTAAGAAGTTGCGGTACGCTGCCGGTTGATTTTATTTCTATTACAGCACAAAAGGAACAAACACAAAATAAAATAACCTGGCGCATCGCTGCTACTCCCGAAGTTGGGGCCTTTCAAGTGGAACATTCTTTGGACGCGCGATCTTTTGAACCGCTATTTACCAGCATTTATTCCTCTGGTAATACCTATTGGTCTTACGATGCTCATCCCTATCTGGGAAGAAGTTATTACCGCATCAAACAAACAGATCCCGATGGAACACTTACCTATAGCAGCATTGTAGTTGTTTCCAGTGAAGGGTTGAATACACAGGTCAATGTGTTTCCAAATCCAAGCCATGGTTCTATTGCGGTTTTGTTACATTCCAGTGAAGAATCTTCGGAAGTTTTGCTGAAGCTCTTTACTACTACTGGATCTCTTTTGTTGGAAAAACAAATAAATTTTCAATCCACTATGGAATACATTATTTCAGAACAATTAAAAGAAGGAATCTATATCTTAAAAATAAGAGACAAAGAATCAGAGCGTATTTTCAAATTGATTAAAGAATAATCTTACATTATCTTTATTTTCAAAACTAACCTTTTTCACTCATGAGAAAACTATTATTTTCCATTATCATTTTTTCTTTATTGGTATTAGTAACGATTAGTTGCAAGAAAAAAGAAAACGATCCAAGCCCTCAAGATTCTATCACTATTGTTTCTGTGTCTCCTTCTACCGGCTTAGTGGATGCTCAACCTACTTCATTTGATGTAGAAGTAAAATACACGTTGAATACAGCCGAACAAGGTGAAATTGAAGTAGGGTTTAATAGCTCTGACCCTTCCTATTATACCATGAATACCTCTGCAGCCTTTCCAGTTCTTAAAGGAAGTGGAACGCATACCTTTACCGTAACTAGTACACCTAAACAATGGGGAGGATCTCAACATTTTCAAGTGTATGTAAACATCGCGAAAACTCCTAAAGGTTCATCTTACAGTCCCACGGCAGTTGATATCGAGAATCTATCCTTCTAACTCATAAATCTATTCCACAGAAATTCATATTTTAGCGATTTGGTGGTACGTTTCCCGAAAAAAAGTTTACCAATTAAAATAATTCTACTAAATTAGTAGAATATAATCTTTACTAGTCCATAAACGTATGAAAAAACTACTTTTAGCAACAACCCTTTTCGCTTTCTTTGCTTTAGCGATGAGTTGCGAAAAAAGCAGTGACGCGCCTGCACCTGCACCTGCTTATAATGATTCTCTTGTTATTACGTCTGTAACTCCTGCTACAGGTTTAACAGAAACATCCACAACGTTTACAGTCAATGTAAAGTATCGTCTGGAAAGCTCTTCACAAGGTGAATTGAATATTGGATTTAATAATTCAAGTAATCCTGCTACCTATGATATGATTGCTTCTGCATCCAAAATAGTGGCGAGCGGAAGTGGTACTGCTACTTTCACCGTTACTATAACTCCCAAAAAATGGGCGAGCCCTAACAAATTTTATGTCTATGTAAATTTGGCAAACTATCCGCACCCCTTGCAATACAGCCCTGCTGCAGGAGATATTCAAGAATTGACTTTTCCCGCTGCTATTTAATACTTTTAGCATCACCAAAAAGAGCGCTTCTTAAATCATAAGAAGCGCTCTTTTTTTTATTATATTATACAATATATCTATTGTAGTTCTATTTTCTTCTTCCTCCGCCACCACCTTTACCACCGGCATGTCTCTGTTGGTTTCTACCTTCTCCTTTTACTCTTTGTTGCTTGACTCCCGTACCTTGTTTCCTTTCTTCACGTTGCTTTTTATCTGGATTGACTTGCTCTTTGTTCTGCCCTTGATTTAGGTTCTGAGCATTATCCTGCGTTTTTTTCTGTCTTCCTTCATTATAATTTCTACCACCATCGCTACCATTCTGCGTTTTATTCGGTCCTTGATTAGCATTCTGTCTACCCTGATTAGCATTTTGACCTTTGTTTTGTTTATTGTAATAATTAGAACGAGGCGCTCCATTGGTAATCACAACTTTAGAAGTCACTCTTCGCGGTGCATATACTGTAGTATAAATTCTTGGACTTCTTCTTACGACCACTACTCTTCCGTAGGTGTGATAGCGCATAATTCTGGGATGATAGGCATGCCATCCTAAAGGTCTCCATGGTCTAAACCAGCCCGGATAATAACTCCAACGCCAAGGCGAAACCCAGGCGCGGTAATGCGGCCCATAAAAATAACGTACAGGTCTCCATGTCCATACATTGACCACTACAGTGGTATTATTCGTCACTGAATGGTTATCATCCAATGGTTCTACAATATAATTCTTTCCATACAAGTCTTCGTCGCCTACAATTTGAATGTGAGCCTGGCCATCGGCTGTATTATCCAGTTCTATCACTGCCACGTCTTGTGATTCTGTATCACTGATGGGAACTTGCAATACTATGGCATGTCCATTTCCATCTTTGTAATCGATCACTCTTATATAATCAATTTGATCATCGTTATTCAAATCAAGGTTGTTCACCTCGTTGTCTTCACTGTTTAACTTCTTTTCAAACTCTTCCAGGTTATCAGAGTTTTTAAACAAATCCAACACACCATACAAATCCAACTGGTCACCCAACATTCCTAAAGAATCGGATTGAGCAAACAAGGTGAAAGGAGAAACAAATAGAAAAAGCGAGAGTATTAATACGTTTTTAACTTTCATACAATCAGGAGGTGGTTTAACAAGTAACACCTTAAAATCATGCCAGAAGGTTTGATACAACTGGCTTCAGTTATGGCTTTGAGACGAGGATAAAACTATGTTGTACTAGTTTGTGCTGATTATAAATCAGTATTTTTTTCACCTCCTTCATATGATCTATTTTGATCATATGAGCAGGCAATGCATTGGTTTGAATCAATTGACAAGCGAGGTTCAAAGCCAAAGCAGAAGCCGTTGCAAAATCACCTGTCAGGTGTTTAAATCGCGCCACACTGGAATTGTTCAATAAGCCTTCTGCAGCTTCAAAAAAATGACGGGAACGAATGTCCCCATTCTCTCCGGACAATAAGAGATCAACCGTTTCACCTTCGGCTAAATGTTCTTTCAAAAAATATTTTAATTGTTTCGCTATCTCTGCCGCATCGCTTGTATGCATTAACTTTAACGCATCAATTTTAGCAACTGCATTTGATGGAATCGCATTGACAATAAACATGGCAGAACCTTCTCCAGAAAGCGTACCTTCTGTCTGTGAGTCATACATTACCTTGTTGCTGGTTTCTTCTTTTTTAAACCAATCTGCTAAATAATCGATGCTATAATTGTACGAAGAGATTTCTTCTACGCCACCGAGTAAGTAAGTATGGTTACTATTTTCTTTGAGCAACATCCATACATCTAACAAAGCATTTTCAAAAGCCAATCCACGGTTGACGTGTGTAATGTTATAGCCTTGGTTGGCAGACAACATGCTCAATTGAGACGCAATGGCATTGGGTGTACTTTGCACAAAATTAGTGGGAGTCAATGTACCTTCCTCAAACTCGATGACCTGATTGAGAAATTTAATGCAATCCTCCATCCCACCGTTGGCAGTACCAATCACAATACCATTTAGAGGAAATGCCAAATGATGAATCAAAGGAAGTGCTCCGCCAACACCCATTCTAACAGCTTTCCCCATGCGTCTTAGCACACTTAAAGGAATACCTTCGTATTTGGGTTCCACAACTTTCAATACATTATTGGCAGATTCATTTACTTCATCCATGGAAGCAACTAACAATTCTCTTTGAGGAGATACGGACGCTATTTGATGAATGTAAATCATGCTTTTGAAAAAATCAAAGAACTACAATTTCCTCCGAAGCCAAATGAATTGGACATGACATGTTGTACCGGTTGCTGCACATAAGCAAGCAAAGGTGTTAGTCCGGTACTTTCAATCGCCGTTTCAAAATGAAGGCTTGGATATAATTCCTGATGTTCTATACTTAATATACTATAGACCGCTTCTATGGCTCCAGAACCACCCAGTGTATGACCTGTATTCGATTTGGTGGAAGCGAAAGCCGGTACTTTTGTAAACACACGTAACATGGCTTTGCTTTCTACTTCGTCATTATTGACTGTAGCCGTGCCATGCGCATTGACAAAATCAATCTGATCATTTGTAACACCTGCCACTTGCATAGCGCCGGACATGGTCAGGTAAGGGCCATTGCCTTCATCCGATAAAGAAGAGGGATGAAAAGCATCACTGGCATTGCAACCGCCTGAAAAAATAGCGTATATTTTTTTTCCTATGGCATCTTCCTCTTTTTCTAATACAAGGAAAGCGGCACCTTCACCCAAATTTAAACCCTGACGTGACGCATCAAAAGGTCTGCAGATTTCAGGAGATAAGATTTGTAAGGAATTAAAACCATTGATGGTAAATTTAGCCAAACTATCAGATCCTCCAACAATTGCACGTTTCGCTAAGCCATGTTGAATGAGTCGTGCACCATACATAATGGCATTAGCAGAAGATGAGCAAGCGGTATTGATGGTATTACCTATTCCTTTAATACCGTAGCGCTGCTGCATGTACAGGTTTACAGAACCTATATCATAAGAAGAAATGTATTCGGAACCTTGTGTGTCGTTGTTGGCATCGTGGTACAATTCATCGGTAAGACACATACCTCCTACTGTAGTTGCACCAATCAATGCCGTATCATAGGAAGTCAGCTGCTCATTTGACAAGCCACTGTTTTTGGTTGCTTCTTCAAAGGCATGAATAGCCAGTAAAGACGTTCTTGTAACTCCTTTATCGAGTACATTAAATTTTTGTCTCAATTGATCATTGCTTACCTTCACTTCACCAAAACGAAGTGTTTCAGCATAGCGGGAAGGGAACAAGTCTAAAAAAGAAATGCCGCATTGTCCCTTCTTCAGGGCCTCACGATTAGCAGCTGCGGAATCACCCAAAGCTGTAATAACTCCAATACCGGTAACAACAATTCTACTCACAGAAATTATCGGGTTCTGTTTTCTACGATATACTCAGCCATTGTATTGACATCTACCAATACTTTTCTACCTTCTTTAGGATCTTTGATTTTGATCCCGTATTCTCTTTCCAACAACACAATCAACTCCACAGAATCAATAGAATCTAATCCCAATTCTTCACCGAACAATACCTGATCATCTTTGATGTCTGCTGGCGTTTTTTCCAACAGATTCAAATACTTGATGATCTGTTCTTTCAGCGTGTGTTTCAATTCTTCGTTTGCCATTTTACTTATATAAGATTAATGTAGAATTTGGTGATGATTATTTTTTTTGCATTTATTACTTCAATGCGTTTTTTTCTATTATGATTAATTTTACTAGTTGAGTTGAAGTCTTTAGGGCGTGTCCCTGCAGGCCGGGCTATCCACTTCAAGTCGTCGCTCGGATCATAATTCTATTCATACTCTAAATTTCATGCTCGCTACGGGCTTTCCGCTTCTATCCCTCACGCAATTTGTCTCACCGAATCGACAGACTGATTTCTATTTATATTAAATTTTTCTTTTTAAGTCCAATGATAGCGATCAATTGTAAAACTACAATACTCCCTAACAAGGGAACAACACTGTTCATTATATCCGCCAGTTTACCGCCTTCTAAAAACAAACCATAGTAAGCTTCCAAACACCAATGTAAAGGCGACAGGTTCATATAAAACTGAAATGCTTTGGGCATAGCAAAGCTTGGTACCAATATTCCTCCTATCGTTGCAAGAATCACGACGGATATGGCACCGAAACCATTGGCTTGTTCTTGTGTTTTAGAATAGACACCGATGCATAAAGCATAACTAATAGCACTCAATCCACAAATAAAAGATACAACGATAAGCGCTAACCAATCGTGTGGAATATTTAATGCCGGTAATCCGATATGAGGAAACAACCACACGCCCATAGAGAAAATAACTACCACTTGGCTCATTGCTACCATTAAATACAAAAGCTGCTTCGAGAGTAAGCCTATGATAAAATTGGTAGGCATTATTTTTAAACGCACAAAGCTACCGCTCAATTTTTCTTTCACTACATTTCCGCCAAGAGAAATCACCATGAAGAACATCGCGAAGATTGTCCAGGCCGGTACATTGTGCTGTGCGGCATTGGGAATGGTTCTGCTTCCATTGTGAGAGGTTGTTTTTTCTTCGATACCAATTTGATTGGCAAATAATTCTTTTTCAAAAGTAGCAGGCATAGGCTTACCATTGATAGAAAAGTATAACGCGTCGAGCATTGATTTGTTTTCTACCAATTGAATCACACTCTTTAAGGCTCCTTGAATAGAACGACGTAAAGACTGCTGCAATACCGGATGAAAATAAATGGTGAGTGAATCCACCTTTACCATTTTCAAAGTATCAGGTGATTCGTTGATGCCGAATTCCACTAAAGCTTTACCCGCTGTGAATTCTGCCTTCTTAGTAATCTGATCAGAGAATCCTTCCGGGATATACAACGCTACAAATGCATCGTGATCGTTCATGTAATCGCCTACATGACGATCGTCTTCTGTCATGTCGACGTTGATCAAATCAAAACGTCCTACTTCGTTTAAGTAAGATAAAAACTCCTGACTGCCCTTGCCTTTATCCTTGTTGCATAGTAATACTTTTACTTTGCTGTTGTTCACCAATTCAAAGGCACTGATCTGAATGCTGGTAATTAATAACACCAATAGTACCGGCATCGCAAACATAATCATCAAGCCGACCTTATCGCGAAGGAGCAATCTTAATTCTTTGGTTATGGATGCGGTGAATTTATACATGATCAATCTCTGTAAGCACTACCTGTCAGTTTTAAAAACAATTCTTCCAATCCATCCTTGCTGCCATGACGTTCAAGCAATTGATTCAGATAATCGTAGGCTACCATCTCTCCGCGATCGATCAAGGCGATACGTTCGCATAAATCTTCTGCTTCTTTCAAGTGGTGTGAAGTATATACCAATGTTGTACCCTGAGCGTTGAGTACTTTTAAATAATCTATGATGGCATGACGCGTTTGCACGTCTACACCTACAGTCGGCTCATCCAAAAATAAAATTTGGGGTTCGTGAATCACACCAATGGCAAGGTTGACTCTGCGTTTCATACCTCCTGAAAATTGCTTGACCGGTTTATGTGCCACGTCTGAAAGACCGAGTACTTCTAATAAATAAGTGGTTCTATCTTTTACCGTGCGTTTATTCAGACCAGACCAGGCACCAAAAAAATCCAAGTTTTCTACCGGACTTAATTCAGGATAAAAAGCAAAGTCTTGCGGTACATAACCAATGAAATGTTTGATGGCAGCACTGTCTTTTCTAATGTCTTTATCCAGTACTTGAATGTGACCTTGTTTTACTTTTTGTAAACCCACCATCAAAGACATGAGGGTTGTTTTACCGGCGCCGTTAGGACCAAACAAACCAAAACGTTCGCCTACAAATATTTCAAAACTCAAATCGTGAACACAGTCTTTCGCTTGTCCGGGATACCGAAAACTCAGGTTATTTACAGACAATGCCAGATTGCTCATTCAATTACCATTTGATGTTCGACAATTCCTTGAATGCTTTCTTCTCAATCTCAGCAATTTCCAACAGGTAATCACCCATCGTATTGAAGTCTTCCTGAGAACCTAATCTACCTTTATAAATGCCAGCAGCCTGTACCGCTGCAGAGCGCCACAAATCACCGGCTTTTGTAAAGTCTTCTGCTACATTGAGCAACGTATCGTTAGGATGATAAGCATGCGCCTGTTGCAAAAAGGCACCGTACATGAAACGAAAACCACCGCCACCTGTACCAATTTCTTCCTGCATTCTTACCAATTGTGCGAGGTATGTTCCGGCTTGTTTCAAGCCTAATTTATCTCTCCACTTCTTGATTCTATTAGCCGTATATTTAATACCCGCTACTCCTACTACCGGACCAGGGATATAGAGCATATCTCTAACATTTCTTTTGATGCCGATCTTGATCGCTTTTTTGATTTGCTCTTCAGAGACTTCTTTTTTTGCACTCGGATAATATAACTGCCCGTTAGGTGCCAATACTCCTTTAGCAAAACGTACACGATCCAATTCAGCAGAAGTCAAGGTAGTTACCGTTTCCATGACAGGATCGCTGATTAGATAATTGTCTTCTTCTTTTCCAAATACTACCAGGTTGTGTGCATTGAAATGGAAGCGGTATTCTTTAGGAAAATATGTCAGGTAATATACCCCCACCTGGCAACCCACGGGCTGTCCGGCTTCGATGCATTCGTTAAGAAAACGCGCTGCTTTTTCCGATGAACGGAATGTTTTACGAACAACAGGGATATCCAACGCATTACACGTACGTTTGAAAATAAGACCAGGCATTGTTCTAAAAGAAATGGCTGGGCCATTGTTTACTTTTAACAAAGGGATATAAATAAAAAACAATCCGGAACCGATACCAAAGGCCAACGGTTCTGTGATGTTGTTTACGCCTGCATATTTCAACAAGTTCGACGTAACACCATTTTCGCAATGCGCCGCTTGAATATGTTCAAAATTAATTTTCATTACCTCTTACATTTTTCAGATCGTCGACAGAAACGTCAAATACTTTCGCATAGCGTTCCAGCTTTTTTTCTGATAAGTGATTGAAGACACTTGGTTTCATGTGTCTTTTGATTTGCCATTTCCAAAAGCCGGAATAGCCTGCTAATGTACCCATGTCCATCAAACGCAATTCCATAAAAAACAATAAGGGGCTGATCTCCCCTTTTAATGCTTTTTGTTTGGCTTCTTCGATACGTTCTTTAATATCGCCCCAAGCCAGATCCAAAGCTGCTGCTTTTACTTCCCAACCTCTACTCAATCCAGTGGTATAATTACCCGATTCATCTACGACATAACATAAGTCTTTGGTAAACTTATCCAGTACACTTGGGTCTTGAGGAAGTTCTTCTTTTTTCATCTTAACAAACTGTTAACAATCCAAACATATAAGAGAAGCGTGAGCTTTCAGGAACAGCCAACAAAATAGTTTGTCCCTTTTTCAATTTGCCACTGTATAATAATTCTTCTACCATCATGTAAATAGATCCGGCGCCTACATTACCTACAGAGCTCAAGTTGGTGAACCATCTTTCTTGGGGTATAGCCATTCCATTTTCTTCCAATTTCTCAGAAATTTTGCTTCTGAAAAATTCGCTGGACATGTGCGGAAGGAAGTAATC
>JACMQM010000133.1 GCA_014376985.1 Cytophagaceae bacterium
ATCTATTGGAGCTTTCTCCTGAAGATCGTGCACGCGAAGGAGTGTTTTTAGCTTTTCAATACCCGGTAGAAATTCCAGGTGTAAGCACCATCAACTTCTTAAAAACAGCGGTCAATGCGATCCGCGAATACAGAGGGGAAGAAGCCATGGATGCGGTTTCTTTCCTGAAGATGATGAAGGAGAAAACGAAAGTCGTTGACATTGACGAAACATTATTGAAACGTTCGTTGAACGAAGGTTTCTCCGGTGGCGAGAAAAAAAGAAACGAGATCTTTCAAATGGCGATGCTTGAACCAAAGTTAGCCGTGTTGGATGAAACCGATTCAGGATTGGATATCGATGCCTTGAAAATTGTCGCTAACGGTGTCAATAAATTGCGTTCTAAAAACAATGCCGTGATCGTGGTAACTCACTATCAAAGATTGCTGGACTATATAGTGCCTGATTATGTACACGTGTTGTACAACGGTCGTATCGTAAAATCCGGTACCAAAGAATTGGCTTTGGAATTGGAAGCGAAAGGATATGATTGGATAAAGAATGAAAATACAGCGGTATAATTAGAGCATTCCCGAAATGAACCTTAAAGATTTAATTTTACAAGAATATAAAACATTTGCTCCCAACGCATCCACTGTGGTTTCCAAAGTGCTGCGCGAAGAGTCGATCAAACAATTGGAAGAATGGGGTATTCCAACCATCAAACAAGAGGAATGGAAATACACCAACCTGAAAAGCATCCTGGAAACTCCATTCCAATTGAACGGAGAAAACGGTAAAGCAGAAGGTCTTCACTATTACAACATCGCCGCTTACAAACTGGTATTTGTAAACGGCGTATTGAACACTGCCCTATCCGACACCAAAGGCATCGAAGATTTTGCAACGTTGAAATCCCTTAGCGAAGCAGAACCTGCTGTACTTCAAAAATACTTTAACAAGTTTCATCCTTTCAAGGACGGCTTGCAGGCTTCTAACTTGGCCTTTGCTCAGCATGGTGTTTACTTGCATGTAGCCAAAGGAAAACATTTGCCTAAACCATTAGTTATATATTATCTGGCCGACACCACACAAGGCCCTATCCTTGCTCAACCTCGTAACCTTGTTGTATTGGAACAAAATTCATCTGTCAAATGGATCGAAAGTTTTCAATCTACAGGTAACGATACTTCTTTCACGAATATCTGTTCGGAGTTTTTCCTTCACAAGGACAGTAACCTGGAACAATATAAATTCCAGCAGGAAAATGATAAAGCCTATCATGTAGGTACTAGTCAAGTCGTGCACCTGGAGAAAAGTTACTCTCACTCTGCAGTCATGACATGGAGCGGTGCCTTGGTAAGAAATAACTTGAACATTCACTTGGGTGCAGAATATTGCGAAGCACATCTTTACGGATTGTATTTAGGCAGCAGCAACCGACACATCGACAATCATACACTGGTAGATCATGCAATGCCGAATTGCTATTCTAACGAATTGTATAAAGGTATTTTGGATGATGAATCTACCGGAGTGTTCAACGGAAAAATCTGGGTACAAAAAGATGCGCAAAAAACGAATGCGTTTCAATCAAATAAAAACGTTTTGCTTTCTGCTAAAGCAACTATGAATACCAAACCACAGTTGGAAATCTTTGCAGACGATGTAAAATGTTCGCACGGTGCTACTGTCGGTCAATTGGACGAAGAAGCATTGTTCTTCTTAAGGGCAAGAGGAATTCCGGTGGATCAGGCTCGTCTGTTATTGATGCAAGCCTTCTCTGATGATGTATTGAATAAAATTACAATTCCTGAATTACAGGAAGAAATCACCGCAACCATCGCTCAACGGTTGCATCCTTAACAGCGGAAACCACCATGGGGAAAACGATACAAACACTCGAACATAATCTTGACATTGCTGAGATTCGCCGTCAGTTTCCGGTGTTGCATCAGCAAGTGAACGATAAACCTTTGGTCTACCTCGACAACGCTGCGACGACACAAAAACCGCTGGCTGTTATTGATGCTATCAAGAATTATTACCAAAAAGACAATGCCAACATCCACCGTGGCATTCATACCTTAGCCGAGCGTGCTACCGCTGATTTTGAAAAGACACGCGATGCTGTGAAAGCTTTTATCGGGGCAGAACACCGCGAGGAAATCATTTTCACCAAAGGAACAACAGAAGGCATCAATCTCGTGGCGCAAACCTGGGGAAGAGCCTACCTAAAAGAAGGAGATGAAATTTTGATCTCCGGTATGGAACACCATTCAAACATGGTGCCCTGGCAAATGATTGCTCAGGAAAAGAAAGCCATTATTAAAATCATTCCTATCAATGATGCCGGTGAATTGTTGATGGACGAGTACGAGAAATTATTGAACAGCCGCACCAAACTGGTTGCTGTAGTTCATGCTTCCAATACGCTCGGCTCTATCAATCCTGTCAAACAAATCATTCAGCTGGCACACCGCCACGGCGCTATCGTATTGATTGATGGAGCACAATCCACTTCGCACCTTGATATTACAGTCAGCGACTGGAGTGCCGACTTCTTCGTCTTCTCCGGACATAAAGTGTACGGTCCTACTGGTGTAGGTATATTGTATGGCAAACGTGCTTTACTGGAAGCTATGCCTCCTTACCAGGGCGGCGGAGAAATGATCGGTGAAGTGCGTTACGATGGTTTTACCTGGAACGAACTTCCTTATAAATTTGAAGCCGGCACTCCGAATATCGCCGATGTCATTGCCTTAAAATCTGCATTGGATTTTATTTCGGTATTGGGCAAACAAAATATCCGTACGTACGAAAATTCCTTGCTTCAATACGCTTGCGCTAAATTAAAATCGCTGGAAGGCATTCGTTTTATAGGGACAGCCAATGATAAAGTGAGCATTCTTTCTTTTGTATTCAATGACATCCATCACCAGGATTTAGGCATTATACTGGACAAAGAAGGCATCGCCATTCGTACAGGACACCATTGTACACAACCTTTAATGGGAAGATTGCGCATCACTGGAACTTCTCGGGCCTCTTTTGCTGTTTACAACACAATGGAGGAAATTGACCGTCTGGAAGCCGGATTGAAAAAAGCCATTAAACTATTCAGATGAACGTTTCGATAGATGATATACAAAAAGAGATCATTGAAGATTTTTCCATATTCGATAACTGGGACGATAAATACGCCTATATCATCGAATGCGGAAAGAAATTAAAGCCGTTGGCTCCGGAATATAAAACGGAAACCAATCTTGTAAGAGGTTGCCAATCGCAGGTATGGTTGCATGCAGAACATAAAGATGGGGTAGTTAATTTCTATGCCGACAGTGACGCAATCATCGTCAAAGGATTGATCAGTTTACTGGTAAGAGTTTTATCAGGCCATACAGCGGAACATGTCGTCAAAAGTGATTTGTACTTCATTGACAAAATCGGAATGCAAAGTCACTTGTCCATGACCCGTTCCAGCGGTTTGTCGAGCATGCTCAAAACAATGAAAGTAAAAGCGCTTCTATTTCTTGAACAAGAAAAAGCGAACTAATTATGACGACAGCAGAGCCTATAGCATTAGATGAACTAAAGGAAAAAGCCTTGGAGAAAATCAAACTGGTTTATGATCCGGAAATTCCCGTGAACATCTACGAGTTGGGATTGATCTATGAAGTTAGCGCTTTTCCCATCAATAATGTATTTGTACAAATGACCTTGACCACACCAAACTGTCCTTCCGCGGCAGCGCTGCCTGCAGAGGTAGAGCAACGCATAAGAGAGATTGAAGGTATAGGTGATGTCACCGTAGAAATCACCTTCGATCCACCATGGTCGCAGGATATGATGACCGAAGCCGCCCGATTGGAATTGGGCTTTATGTAAAATAGATCTTCACTCAAAACACACACACTATGTATCCTGAAACAATGGTAGCTCCGATGCGCCAAGACTTGAGCAGTATCGGTTTCCAAGAATTAAAAACTGCTTCTGACGTAGATGCCTTCATGAATGAAAAAGGTACTTCTATCGTTGTTATAAACTCTGTATGCGGTTGCGCAGCAGGTAGCGC
>JACMQM010000134.1 GCA_014376985.1 Cytophagaceae bacterium
CATCATCAATTTATATGCTCCCGTTTTATTTACAGGATAGGAATTAGCACCTTTCGTTAGCAGGTTGCTAGGGGTTCGTAGAGCCTATTCTCTCCCCCCTTCTTTATAAACCAATGTGGCCCCGTAAGAGCGATTGATTTTTATGAGCCACAAAAATAGACCAGGATCGCTAAAAAACAAAATTTCTGAGTAATACTTCTGTTTTTAGTTTAAGATGTGATTGCGTTTGGGATTGATGCTCCTTGTTTGAGCTCTCCCAACCAGTAAACTGATTTTGATACTTCTTTTGTTTCGGGAAGCGAGTGGCGAAAGCCCATATTCTATTATAATTTTGTGAATGATGCTGATAAAGTAAGTATAAATTAAAACATAAAGTTGATATTATTGATGATTAAGGCGTTTCCCTGCGGGCCGGGCTTTCGCCACTCGCTTTTTTCTTTGAATCCATCTTAATACTTATACAGAAAAAAGAATCAAAGAAAAAGAGCTCAAACAAGGGCTCAATCCCTAACGCATGCCAACCATTAACCATAACTCCTATGATCGCATTTTTAGTTCTTTTATTGATCCCCATTGCTCTGTTGGTCGAGCGTAGAAAGACTAGCGCAAGGAATCCGGGTAGAGAATAATCTGGTGCCTGAAGGCCCAAACCCATTTGATTGTGTAGCGCTTATAACCAGCACGTTTCAGGATTGTTGTCCATTCTGCTTTCTTAAATCCTTTCGCTACAGACAAGGCAGCGTCATTTTTAACCAGATAGGATTTAGAAAATAAACCTGTCAACCATTTGATAGCATAATAAGCCAGCCGGTGACGGTGCAGGTCATTAATGATAAGGGCTGTAGCCGTATGTTGTTTTAGTTTCGCCAACAACAGCACCAATTCATCTGTTGTAAAATGATGTAAAAATAAGGAAGCATGTATGATGTCGTAAACCTCTGGAAAAGGATTGGTTAAGACATTTTGGCAAAGAATTCGAATAGATGGATCGTTAACGCAGTGTGCTTGTGCATACTTGACAATGAAGGAATTGGCATCGAAACCGGTAAATTCCGCGGTACAGCTTTTTTGTTTTAAGACTTTATGCATTTCCAGCATCAAATGTCCGCTGCCGCAACCCAGATCAGCAATCTTCCAGTGTTTTTTTGCAGGGTTAAATTTGAGTACCGTTTTTAATGCCACTACCGAAATGGCATTTCCTCCCAAAAGTGTATTGATAATGTCTAGTTCCTTAAGATTTTGACTGACCGCTTCCCCTTCTATTTCTAGGTTGTCTAAAATTTCTTTGTTATCGTCTCGCTGGCTGAATTTCTTCATTTTAAAGATTATTTTTTTGTTAACCGTTCCAACAATATTTTGCTGAGAATTATTCAATTCCAGGCCTTTTGAGGGGAGCCTCTTAACATTAACTTAACATTGGATAGCTAATTTGCGCTCTCAAAAGTGTAACAACAAAGGTATGATAAAAAACAGCTTAGTACTCGCTTTCTCAGCCGCAGTACTTTTTTCTTGTGGAGGTTCTTCCGATAAAACAACCAGCAGTACAGATAGTACATCAGCCGATAAATACGAAGGCGGTAACACGCTTAAAATTGACGGTTCAAGCACCGTTTATCCTATTTCAGAAGCATTAGCGGAAGAATTTCGCGAACAAGCTCCTGATGCACGTATCACAGTAGGCTTGTCTGGGACAGGCGGAGGATTCAAGAAATTTGTTCGCAGCGAAATAGATCTTACCGGCGCTTCAAGACCGATCACGGCATCTGAAGATTCAGCAGCGAAAGCAAACGGTGTAGTGTACTTTGAAATACCCGTTGCATACGATGGACTAGTAGTTGTGGTGCATCCAAACAACGATTGGGTAAAAAGTATCACTGTTTCAGAACTGAAAAAAATATGGGAGCCATCCGCTCAGGGAAAAATCCTGCGTTGGAATCAAATCCGTCCGGAATGGCCCAACCAGGAAATACATTTGTTCGGTGCGGGCACTGAATCAGGCACCTTCGATTATTTCACCGATGCCATTGTAGGTAAAGCAAAATCTTGCAGAGGCGACTATACGGCCAGCGAAGACGATAACGTATTGGTTCAAGGGGTATCTACAGATAAATTGTCTTTAGGTTTCTTTGGGTATGCTTACTTCAGCGAAAACCAAGAGCGTTTGAAATTGCTTCCGATCGATGATCAAAACGATGCCAACGGAAAAGGAGCAATCACTCCATCTGCAGCTACTATCCTTGACGCTACCTACCAACCGCTTTCTCGCCCTTTATTCATCTATGCTACAAAGAAAGCATATGAAAAAGCGCTGGGTAAAGATTTCTTAAATTTCCTGGTAGAGCAGTCCCCTAAATTGGTTCCTGAAACAGGTTACATTCCGTTCGATGTAGAAACTTACAAATTGGTGAAAGACCGTTTGGTTGCCGGTAAGACAGGTTCTCTTTTCTTGACCTTGAAAAGTACTGTAGGTGTTGACTTGAAAGCAGAGTTGAAAAAATAAGCATGCGCAAAGGCGAAAAATTTATAGAAGCATTTCTTTTTGGATGCAGTGCATTGACCTTGCTGACCACAGTAGGAATCATTCTTGTGCTGTCCTTTGAAACCATTGGGTTTTTCAAGGATGTTTCATTGATCGAATTCTTAACGGATACCGAATGGACGCCTTTGTTCAGCAACAAGCATTTTGGTATCCTGCCTTTGTTAACGGGTACCTTTCTGGTGACTGCCATTTCAATGGTAGTTGCAGTTCCTTTGGGTTTGGTGATTGCCGTCTACCTGAGTGAATACGCACCGGGATGGTTTCGTGAAATCGTAAAGCCTGTATTAGAAATCTTAGCGGCTATACCCACTGTGGTATACGGTTACTTCGCTTTGGTATATGTTACACCTTGGTTACAGGAGTTATTTCCAGATCAGGTCGGTGGTTTCAATGCCTTGTCACCCGGTATCGTCATGGGTATCATGATTCTTCCTCTGATCTCTTCGTTGAGTGAAGATGCCTTATACGCTGTTCCAAAATCGTTGAAAGAAGCGTCTTTCGCCATGGGCGCTACAAAATTACAAACAGTGAAACAAGTGTTGATCCCTGCTGCCTTCTCAGGTATTTCCGTATCCATTGTCCTTGCCTTATCTCGTGCCATTGGAGAAACCATGATTGTAGCCATTGCTGCAGGTCAACAACCGCGATTGACAGTCAATCCATTGGTCCCTATAGAAACCGCCACGACTTATATTGTGCAGGTCACCATGGGCGATGTGCCTTATGATTCCCTAGAATACAAAACCATATTTGCCGTCGGCATGACCTTGTTCATCATTACATTGGTGTTGAACAATGTCAGCTTCTGGTTGAAAAAACGTTACACGCAGGCTTACCGCTAATGGAAGAGACTTTAGAAAAACCAGACAAACCGGTTAGTCAGAAAAAGCCAAAGATGACTTTCGAAAGCAAAGGCAGGACGGTGTATTATCAATTACAGGATAAGATCTTCAAATACTTTGCACTCGCTGCGACGTCTTTGGGGCTTATCGTTTTAGTGCTTTTATTATACAGCGTGTTCTCCAGCGGTTTCGATCGTTTGGATTGGGATTTCATTACCTCACTTCCTTCCAAAAGAGCCGCCAAAGCAGGGATCTACACGGCTTGGACAGGGACTTTATGGATCATGTTTTTAACCACCATCATTGCTTTTCCTATCGGTGTATCAGCAGGTATTTATTTGGAAGAATACAGTTCCAGAAGCAGAATGTCTAACCTGATTGAAATCAATATCGCCAACCTGGCCGGTGTGCCTTCTATCATTTATGGATTGCTAGGTCTGGAAGTATTCGCCCGTTTCTTAAATCTTGGAGCAAGCGTATTGACAGGCAGTTTAACACTCGCCTTGCTAATCCTTCCCATTATCATTGTCTCCACCAGAGAAGCGATTAAAACAGTTCCTTATACGCTGAGGGAAGCTTCTTTTGCTTTAGGTGCTTCTAAATGGCAAACGATCTGGAACCAGGTTTTACCTGCTTCTGTACCGGGTATCATCACCGGTGTCATCTTAGCTATTTCAAGAGCCATCGGAGAAACCGCTCCATTGATTGTGATCGGTGCTTTAACGTATGTACCTTTTGCACCGACCTCGCCGATGGATGAATTTACGGTGATGCCGATTCAGATTTTCAACTGGGTATCCAGACCGCAGAAAGCCTTTGCAGAGAACGCAGCGGCAGCCATCATTGTATTATTGAGTATTACCTTTGTCATGAATGCCATAGCGGTATACCTAAGACATAGGTCGCAGAAAAAAGTTAAGTGGTAGTATCTTATTCATACCTCAAATGAAAATAGAAGCAAATAATGTTCGCGTGAGCTATGGCTCTGAGCAGGTGCTCAAAGGCATCACGATGAGTATTAAAAAGAATACGGTAACGGCTTTCATCGGTCCGTCTGGTTGTGGTAAATCTACTTTCCTCAGATGCTTCAACCGCATGAACGATCTGATAGAAAGCTGTAAAGTAGACGGTCAGATCATGATTGATGAATCGGATATTTATCATTCTAAGGTAAACATCAATGAACTGCGTAAGTCCGTAGGCATGGTGTTTCAAAAGCCTAACCCTTTTCCAAAGTCGATCTTTGAAAATGTAGCATATGGTCTTCGTATCAACGGTGTCACCAATAAAAAGTACATCGAAGAGAAAGTAGAATGGGCCATCAAACAAGCAGCGCTTTGGGAAGAGGTAAAAGATAAATTAAAAAAATCAGCTTTCGCTTTATCCGGTGGTCAGCAGCAGCGTTTGTGTATTGCACGAGCATTGGCGGTAGAACCTTCTATCTTATTGATGGACGAACCGGCTTCGGCGCTGGATCCGATTTCTACAACGAAGATCGAAGAGTTGATCTATAACTTGAAAGCTTCCTATACCATCATCATCGTCACGCACAACATGCAGCAGGCTACGCGTACCAGCGACAAAACAGCTTTCTTCTACATGGGCGACCTGATCGAGTACGATGATACCCGTACTTTATTTACCAATCCGAAGAAACAAAAAACGCAGAATTACATCACCGGCAGATTCGGTTGATCCATGTAAGCACCAAAATACAAATCCCAAATGACAAACAAGTTTCAATGTCCAAGCACTAAAGACTGGATATATAGGGATTGAGATTTTGAAAATTGTAATTTATTTGGGGCTTATGATTTGTTATTTGTAATTTGATCTCAACCGATACTCATAATCAGTACCCAATACTATGAACTTACTCGAAAACGAACTTGGTGATTTAAAAACTGAATTGATGGAAATGACTTCCATGGTAAAGGAGCAGATGGAAAAAACCATCAAGGCTTTCAATACCTTTGATCACCAGTTGGCCGAGGAAGTAATGTCTAATGAGAAACGTGTCAACGGATACGAATTAAACATTGACAGCAAGTGCGAACACATTCTGGCGCTCTTCAGCCCGGTAGCTATTGATCTTCGCTTTGTATTGGCATCGATCAAAATGGTCTCTGATTTGGAGCGTATCGGTGATAATGCGGAAGGCATTTCTTCTTACATTGTACGTTTTGAAAAACCATTTGATAAAGAATTATTGGAGCGTTTGCGATTCAAAGAAATGACGGAAGCGGTAGTGGAAATGTTGGACATTCTGGTCGATTCTTTTGAGGCGGACAATACGAAATTGGTAAGAACTGTTTTTGCCAAAGATGATTTTTTAGATGAAATCAATTTTTCTGCTAACCAGGTCCTGGTAGAATACTTCAGAACCTGTGATGATCCTGAAAAAATCACGCAAGCCATTTATTTATTGACCATGATCCGCAAATTTGAGCGTACCGGTGACTACATCACCAATATTGCGGAGGAGATCATTTTCTATGTGAAGGCCAAAGTCCTGAAGCATAAAAAGAATAAAGCATAGACATTTTTGTACCGAATCCTTATCTTGCTGTATGTTCAAATTGGCAGGTAAGGTTGGTTTATTACTTTTAGCAGGCATTTCTACTGCCTGGGCCCAGGCGCAATCACTAGATTCTGCAGATGTAAGGAAGGAATATCGTCCATGGGTTACGTATACTTCTTTACGATTCGAGACACTTTTTAAAGATGGATCTTCTGTATTTGCCGAGTACGGCACTATGCTGGAATTTAAAGGACTTGAAAAAATTTCCCAAGATCAATATTATGCACTGAATGAAAATTACAGTTCATTCCTGTGGCTAGGCTATGAGCATGCTTTTACTGAGCATTGGTATGCTGGTGCTTCGGGTAGAATAAACTTTGTTCCGCAAGGTGATGGATCTTTTTTTAATCGCTTTAATATATCCCATCGCGGACATATTGGTAAACTTTTTTTCTATAAGGAAGTAGCCTTTGAATACCTTTCCTATGCTGTTAAACCATACAAACAAGAGGAGGGTCGCTTTTCTCCATCAATAGGTTTAGGCCGTCAGATAAAAATTAACAATAGACCATTATACATTGGAGTAAACTATAGAGCGTTTGTCAACTTTGATTTTAAAAATGACAAGAGCAGTGTTTATGATAAACGAAAAATAGATCGTACTAAGTTAAAAGGAGAGATTTCTTATGGCTTCTTACCCCATTGGTATCTTGCTGTTTATTATCTAAGGGATACAGAGTACTATTGTGCGTGTGGTGAAGACCCAGCTTATAAAGTTAACCGCATCACAGAAGGTGTAGGATTTACCTTGACCTACTTACTTTTCAAGGAAAATTCCGATAAATATACCACAGACCTTCCTGTCCGCTAATATGTCTTTATTTACTAAAATAGGATTGTTTTTATGGACACTCTTTGCTCCCGAAAAGGCGAAGGTGGAACTAGAAAGCATCATGAAGGAATTCGTGAGCGTGATGCTTTGGTTACTGTTCATCGTATTTCTCTTAGGTGTAAGTTTCTTTGCTGGCATTTATTACCTGGGTGCAGCATTCCATCAGTCCATTGACAGCGCTTTTCTGTCGTATCTATTATCAACAGTTTGCACGTTTTTCATGACACTGCTCACCGCAATCATTTTATTCCGTTTTCTGATTCGAAGAGCCATCAAGCGAATCATGGACAAAGGAAATCATATTTTATCCGCCTTTTCTCAGAAGAAAGTATGAATACCATCTTAGAACAACTCAAGACTAAAAAAGAGAAGAAGCAAAAATCCTTTGCAGTACTTCTTGATCCAGACAAGCTGTCTATGCCTGCGTTTCAGAAGATCATCCGCCTGGGAATAGAATGCAAAGTCGATTACTTTTTTATAGGCGGCAGTTTGTTGGCCGGTAATAGTTTGCACGAACTGGTATTGGAAATTAAGAGTAGCACCTCTATTCCTGTGGTATTATTCCCAGGCAATAACCTGCAGATTGATTCCAATGCAGATGCAATCCTTTTTCTTTCGTTGATCTCCGGAAGAAATCCTGAATACCTTATCGGGCAGCAAGTAGTAGCGGCGCCGATCTTAAGAAATACCCGATTGGAAATTTTATCTACCGGTTATATGCTGGTGGATTGCGGAGAACAGACTACTGTTTCCTATATCAGCAATACTACACCTATCCCATATGAAAAGTCCAGCGTAGCGGCTTGTACAGCGATGGCAGGTGAAATGCTGGGAATGAAACTAATTTTTTTAGACGGAGGCAGCGGTTCGCAAAAACCGATCAGTAGAAAAATGATCGCTACCATACGTAAAGTGGTAGACGTACCTTTGATTGTTGGCGGAGGAATCAACTCCCCCGGGAAAGCCGTAGATGCTTGGCTTTCCGGAGCAGATGTGGTGGTAGTGGGAAATGGTATTGAAAAAGATCCAAACCTTTTGATCGAAATTGCTGAAAAGGTTCAGGAGCTGAATGCTGCTTCTGCGTCAGATGTTCATTAACAACTCACGACGGCTGAACATCATTTTGAATCGGCGGCAGAAATAGGCTGTGTATTTGTAGCCGACGTCGATGCCGATTTCACGGATGATTTTCTTTGTTGTTCTCAATAGATCCACGGCGATCTCCTTGCATTGATAGAAATCGCAAAGATTCAGAAACTGAATACTGCTTATGCTTTAGACGTTCATTAACGACTCACGACGTCTCATTTTACCTGCCGGTATACCGAACATCATTTTGAATCGGCGGCAGAAGTAAGCGGTATCTTTATAGCCTACATCGATACCGATTTCTCGGATGCTCTTTTTCGTGGTTCTCAACAGATCCACTGCCATTTCCATGCGTTGGTATTCAATATAATCCTGCGGATTGATACCGGTCAGCATTTTGAAATACTGTCCTACATAATCTTCCGATACGTTGGCAACGTTTGCCAGCATCTTATTCGAAAGATCGCCGCCCAAATGATTTTTGATGTAGGCAAAGATGTCCAACAAACGTGGATCTTTGAAGTATGTACTGTTCGTTGCGAGTTTTTCAACAAACAGGTTTTTAACTAAAATGTAACGTACGATCTCAATGACCGAACGGTCGGTATTCAAGCCAATGACACGGTTTTTACCAGCATTGTTTGAAAGGTCTTCATCCACTGTTTCTCTTACTACACCGGCCAATACAGGATAATCGGTGATAGCGAAACAAGGAATATCAAGAGAAGCGAAGAAGTTTACCGAATCAAATACTTTTGTCTCAAAAGAGATGTAGCAGAAAATGGTTTCATGGCCATCCATTGCTTTATCCAAGGTCTTCAAAGAAACCAGATGCTTGTCGCGTTGTGTCAACAAATCTTCATTGCTCAACTGTGCAGAGAACTTGCTGCCAAAGCAAATGGCAGTGGGCTTTCCGCCAGGGACAAACAGCAAGTCGCCTTCGTTCAGTTTGGTCTTGTCTTCCCCAAAATATATTTCACCTTTCAGCAATAGGATAAGCGTATTGCTGACGTCATAGTAATTCAATACCGTCAAAGGTTGTATAACCTTCGTGGCTCGAGATCTTAAGAATCGAACATTTATCGATTCTATAATTTTGTTGTATTCTTCCATAGGATTTAATCTATATTAAATC
>JACMQM010000135.1 GCA_014376985.1 Cytophagaceae bacterium
CCTTCCAGAGATGGAAGCGGCTTATCGCTGGCCGTTCAAAAAGCATTGAAGCATACCGATGTGAAAGCCATTGATTTCATCAATGCACATGGTACTGCTACGTTATACAACGACAACATGGAGTCTCTGGCTTTCCAACAACTGGGAATGAGCGATGTGCCATTGAATAGTTTGAAAGGCTATTACGGCCATACCTTAGGCGCTGCCGGAGTATTGGAAGTGATCATCAGCATCCGATCGATGTTGAACAATACCATTGTCAAATCATTGGGCTATTCTGAACCAGGAACAGAAGGGAATGTAAATGTCGCTCAATCATTTATAAAAAAAGATATTCAAACCGTGTTGAAAACAGCATCTGGTTTTGGCGGATGCAATTCAGCTTTAATTCTTAAAAAAGTAAGATGAAGCTGACGATCAAAAAATGGAGCGCTATCAACGATAGAGAAGTCATTCTGAACGGTGAGTCTAAGCTGGTCTTTGCTTCCACTGCTGCAACCGATCAAAAGCTAGAGGCTGCTTACCGGGCATTGGGCGTTGCCTATCCAAAGTTCTTTAAAATGGATGCGCAATCTAAATTAGGATGGTTGAGTGCGGAGTATTTGTGTGAAGGAGTGAAATTGTTTGACGCTTCTGTTGGAAAGGATGTAGCCCTGGTGTTGTCCAATCGCAAGTCTTCTTTGGATACGGATGAACACTATCAGCAATCATTAACGAACGAGGAAGAGTTTCTCCCAAGCCCGGCGGTGTTTGTTTATACGTTAGCGAATATTGTAGCAGGAGAAATATGCATTCGTCACGGCATCAAGGGAGAAAATAATTTCCTGATCAGTGAGTCTTTTGACGCTGCTTCTTTGGTGAATTATGTCAGCATCTTATTTGAAGAAGAACTGTGTCAACAATGCCTGGTAGGCTGGGTAGAGGCTTATCATGGAAAATTGAGAAGCGTGTTCGCTTTTATCGAAAAAACAACAGAGGGAAAAGCAGGTTTGCTTTTTACCATAGAGAATTTAAATCAAGTGTATCAAACAAGTGAATTATGAGTGAGTTAATTTCAAAGCTGAAACAACAAATCGTTGACCAATTAAACCTAGCAGACGTTGATCCTGCGGGTATCGATGAAAATGCTTCTTTGTTTGGAGAAGGATTAGGATTGGATTCCATCGATGCGTTGGAATTGATTTTGTTGATGCAGAAAAACTACAACATTAAAATAGCAACAGCAGAAGAAGGGCAAAAGATATTCTCTTCTGTACGTGCTATGGCTGACTTTATAGAAACGCATCAAAAAGCATAAGCGATGACTTGGATCACAGGCATGGGCGCCGTATCGGCTATAGGATTGGATGTGGCTTCCAATTATCAATCGTTGTTGGAAGGCAAGGATGGCATAGGCTATACCGAATACATCGACACATACCACAAAAGGATATTGCCTGTAGGAGAAGTCAAGTTGAGCAATGAACAATTGATCGACTTATTGTCATTGGATAAACGCGACATCTATTCCCGTACGGAATTGCTTTCGATCAAGGCAGCTTCTGAAGCGTATGCGCAGGCATGCTTAGGGGAAATAAAAGACAGAACGCGTATCGCTTTTATTTCTGGTACGAGTGTAGGCGGCATGGATCTTTCCGAACGTTACTACAAAGGTTACGAACTCGAAGGAAAAAGAGAATTGGTAACTAACTTTAGAAAACACGGTTGCTACAAACATACAGAGTCTGCTGCCAAAGCATTGAATGTGAAAGGCATCTCTACCACCATCTCTACGGCTTGTTCTTCTGCTGCCAATGCCATCATCTATGGCGCTCGTCTGATCGATGCCGGTTTAGCAGACATTGTCATTGCCGGTGGGGTAGATCCTTTGTCCAAGTTTACCATCAATGGTTTCAATAGTTTAAAAATATTAGATACAGAACCTACCAGACCTTTCGATGATTCCCGTGTGGGATTGAACCTCGCAGAAGGCGCAGGATATATAGTGCTGGAATCTGAACAATCCATGAAGCAACGTGGTATTCAACCCCTGGGTCGATTACTTGGTTATGCTAATACGTGTGATGCTTATCATCAAACGGCTTCTTCTCCGGAAGGGAAAGGTGCTGTGTTGGCGATGAGCAAAGCACTGGAGTTAGCAGGTATTCTGCCCTCAGCAGTAGATTATGTGAATGTACACGGTACAGGCACGCAGAACAATGATTTGTCAGAAGGCACAGCATTGAAAACAGTATTTGATGGAAAGGTGCCGTCCTTCAGTTCTACCAAATCCTATACCGGCCACACGCTTGGAGCATCGGGCGGTATAGAAGCGGCTTATTCTTTACTGGCCATCAACAATGGGGTAGTATATCCTAACTTGCGATTCAAAACCAGCATCGCCGATTTGGGTCTTATTCCGCAACAACAAGTAGAGTATAAAACGGTAAACGTTGTACTGTCCAATTCATTTGGCTTTGGAGGAAACAATACATCACTGGTTTTTGGAAGATAATATGCAATTACAAAACATATACATCGGTGCTTCAAGTTCTGTTTCCATTCAGGAAACTTTCGATAATCCGCAGTGGCTTGAGTCTCTCAAACCACTGACGACTGAACCGATGAAAGTTGTGGCTCCGGACTACAAGAAGTTTTTGGATCCAACAGCTACTCGCCGCATGAGTAAGGTATTGAAAAACTCTTTACTGACTGCCAGACAGGCCATGGAACAACAGGGTATAACGGAACTCGATGCCGTGATTACCGCTACTGCATGGGGATGTCAGGAGGATACCACAAAATTTCTCGATTCTTTTGAAAGTATGGGAGAAGAATTATTGTCGCCTACTTCTTTCATACAATCCACACACAATACCATTGGTGGATTGATTGCCATGTCAGTGAAGTGCAACGGCTATAACAATACCATTTCACACGATTTTATGTCTTTTGAGACGAGCTTGCTCGATGCTGTTTTGCTGATGAAGGAAAATAAGCAAGCCATGAATTGTTATGTCGGCGGCATAGATGAACTGATTGATTTTTCTGCCGGCATCTTTACTAAAGCACAATGCTTTAATGAGATTTATCCTGTTGCAGAAGCTGCGACATGTTTTATCGTTCACAACAACGAAGCGCAAAAGAAATCGGCAAAACTGACCAACATTACATTGACACAAAGCCTTGATCAAACCATCCTTGATTTGATCAAACAAAATAAACCGGATCTGATTCTCAGTTCTTCTGATATCCCATCAGACCTGCCTGTATTTGATTACAGAACCTTGTGCGGAGAATTCTCTACTGCTGCTGCTTTTGGTTTGTACCTGGCTGCAGAATTGCTAACAAAGAAAGCCCCCGTTGCTTTTGGTATATCTGGCGCTTTGAAAAAAATAGCCATCATCAATGTTTATCCCGAAGGCCGTTGTTCATACCTCGAATTGGAAGGATGTTAACTTATAAAAACGTACGTCTGATACATGCTTTGCTGTCTACTACAGTGCTCATCGTTTATCTGATCTATGGTCATGTACAGTGGTTGTACGTAGCTATGGGATTGGCTTTGCTCTATTTGTGTACCTTATTGTATGGGGTATTCACTGTTAAAGCGGCCTTTTTCCTGACTTTATTTAATGAAGGTTCTCCTAGAGATAAGCTCATTGCCTTGACATTTGACGATGGCCCATCACAGAATACCCATCAGGTAATGGACATTCTTAAACAATACAATATCAAAGCGACGTTTTTTCTGATCGGTTCAAAAGTAAAAGAGAATCAGGAAGTGGTTCAGCGTCTGGTAGCAGAAGGACATCAATTAGGTAATCATACTTACCATCATTCGAAAGCTACCGGTTTTTATCCGGTAGCCAAACTGACGGAGGAATTGGAGTCCACTCGTTCTGTGGTCAAACAGCTGACAGGGCTAAATATGAAATTATACCGTCCTCCATTCGGAGTCACTACCCCTAATCTGGCTAAAGTGGTCTCACAATTGCGGCTAAATGTCATTGGTTGGTCTGTACGTTCCTTTGATACGACAGCGCAACCTGCTGAAGGCATTATTCAGCGTGTATTGAGGCAGGTAAAACCAGGTGCAGTGGTTTTACTGCACGACGACAGAGAAAAGTGCGCAGTCCTATTAGAGACTATTATTCCTCATTTGTTAAATCAACGCTATACCTTTGCTACGGTAGGAGAGTTGTTTGAAATAGAAGCTTATGAAAACGATTAAAATACTTCTGATCTTAGTTTGTATACTGTGCTGTATTGTTTCTTTGAAAGCACAAACAATGGAAAAATTCACCTTGGTTGGCAACCCGCAGGAAGCCAAACAAATCTTTGACCAAATTAGACTAGCATCCAATACCATCGATGCCGATTTTGTACAGGAAAAGAAAATAGATATCCTGGAGAATGTCATCATTTCGAAAGGGAAGTTCTTATTCAAACAGAAAAACAGTTTGAGATTGGAATATACCAGCCCTTCTTACTACCTGGTGGTCATGGCGGCAGGGAAGATGTTGATCAAGGACGGTGATAAGAAAACGAAGATCGATGGAAAGGGAAGTAAAATGTTTTCTCAGATCCAGAATGTAATGGCAGGTTTATTGGGTGGACAAATGACTGACAACAAAGATTTCAAGTACGAATTGTACAAAGGGGAAACCCATTATAAAATCAAACTATTTCCTCAAACAGGTGCTATCAAAGACCTGTTGAAAGAAGTAGAATTCATTACCAATAAGACCACACTGAAAGCATTGTCTATGACGATGTTTGAGCGTTCCGGTGATGTAACGGTGATGAAATTTAAGAATGTTAAAATGAATACGCCGATCGATGACAAAGTATTTGCTACTCATTAGTATTGGTCTGTTAGCAGCTTGCGGTAAGAAGCATACACTGCCTTCCGATTATGTGTTGCAGAAAGAAAATGCAAAACAAAGATTGGTGAAGTTTATACAAGTAGAAAGGGATTCCCTTCAAACCTATACGACTTCTGTAGCGGCTTATGGTAAATACTTTTCTGGAGTGACCTATTTCAAGAACACTCAGGATACCGCTTTGCGTGTCTTGTTTACTACGCATACCGGATTGAAACTGCTTGACTTAAAACTGTCTCAGGAAGGTTGTAATACGGTATATGCGGTAGAACAATTACAGAATCCTGTCGTGTTGAAATTGTTATGTCATGATTTCGGATTGATATCCGCTATTAAAGATGACGTGCAGGCCTCACAAGTATTTACCAATGCAGACGGCTCTGTTATTGTTGTTCAGAAAGGAGAGAAGGATTTGTATTATTATGCAACATCTTCCAATAGCATGGTGAAAGTCATAGAGACCGTTGCCGGAAAAAGAAAAATACAGACGGAAGCCTATAGAGAATCGACGGACTCTTCCTTAGTTGTGAAACACCGGAACTTCAATTTTAAACTGACGTTAAAAAAACAAACCTTAGACTAATATGTTAGAAGGATTATTTGATATACAGGAACAATCTACAGAGGGCACTAAAAAGATGTACCATGTAAAAGTGAATCCTGCGCATGCTGTTTTTCAGGGACATTTTCCTGATCAACCTGTATTACCAGGTGTTGCCATGGTATACCTTTCTCGTTTCTTGACACAGCGTGTCACAGGCAAATCAATCAAACTAAAAGAGGCCTCTCAGATTAAGTTTTTGAATTTATTAGATCCAAGAGTTAATCCGGAGTTTATCTATACGAATGAAATAGTAAAAGAAGTGGATCATGTCATCTACGTAAAAGGAGAGATGAGATTTAATGAATCTACCTTCTTTAAAATATCAGCTACCTATAATTAATCATTATGGAGTTGCAAACTTTGTTTGAAAAGCATAGCGTATACGTACTCATTCCCACCTACAACAATGCGACAACCATTGCGCAGGTGATACAGTCTGTGCAAGCCTATACCGACCGTGTTTTAGTTGTGAACGATGGTTCTACAGATAATACCGCAACCGTATTAGCAGGCTTCAAATCCATCGCCCAGGTTTCTTATCCTGTGAATAAAGGAAAGGGTTACGCACTCAGACAAGGATTCAAATACCTGCAAGGATCGGATGTCAAGTATGTAATTACGATTGATTCAGACGGTCAACACAAGCCCTCTGATTTGATTCATTTTATAGAAAATATAGACAAACATCCTACAGCCATCATGATGGGCGCACGCGACATGGCGCAGGCTAATGTACCGGGCAAGAGCAGCTTTGGAAACAAATTTTCCAATTTCTGGTTCAAGTTTCAAACAGGCATTGATATGCCAGATACACAAACGGGTTACCGGTTGTATCCTTTGTATTTGATGAAAGACATTTCTTTGTTGACTAATAAATACGAACTGGAAATAGAAGTCATCGTAAAGTCCGCCTGGAGAGGGATAGAAGTGGTCGCCGTGCCGATAGATGTATACTATCCGGTAAAGGAGGAGCGTATTTCGCATTTCAGACCCTTTAAGGATTTCTCCCGCATCAGTGTGCTGAATACCTGGCTTACAATTTGGGCAGTGCTGTATCACATTCCTAAACGATTGCTTGTCGGTGTAAAAAAAAAAGACTACCGTGAAATGATTCACGCGTCTTTTACAGCGCCTCATGAACCTACCTACATCAAGGCCTTGTCTGTTGGCTGGGGTCTATTCATAGGTGTCTCGCCGATATGGGGATACCAGTTATTGATCGGAATACCTTTGGCACATTTCTTTAAACTAAATAAAACCATTGCCTTTCTTGCGGCTAATATTTCTTTGCCGCCGATGATTCCTTTTATCATTTATGGCAGTTTAAAAATGGGAGAACTGGTCACCGGAACAAAAGTAGATATTCTTTCAAGATCCATTCATACCTTTACGCTGAATGATATCTCTCAATCGCTTTGGATCTATGTAATAGGTAGTGTAGTTCTGGGCATCGCACTGGCTATGCTGGGAGGCGGAATTAGTTATTTGATTATAAAAGCAAGCAGAAACTTGCCTAAAAATATTTAATACAACATGCGTTCATTTATTAAAGAATACTGGATAATCGGTGTGCTGCTATTAGTCAGCATTTTGTTTGCGATCAGCCTTCCCAACATGAAGATTGACACAGACATCACCAATGTCTTTCCATTGTCTGAAAAG
>JACMQM010000136.1 GCA_014376985.1 Cytophagaceae bacterium
TACGTACAGGGTAGTGAATAAAAGTATAATGGAAAGTAAAAAAGCTTTCATAACGAGAGGAGTATAAGCAGTAAATGATTATTCAATATGAGTATTGACTCCCTGGATTTGACTTTTCCATATAGCGTCTTGTTCTTCTCGAGTCATTATACGACCAGTCTGCGGATCAATTTTGTTTCTCATGACACGTCTCCAATTGATAAAACGCTTGTATTCATAGATCATGGTATAAGAATTAGGATCTTTGAAATGCAATCCCTCTTCTTCTTCGTGTTCTTCTTTTTTATAAGAACCTTTTTTTTGTTCACGTTCTCTTTCGAGCTCACTTTTCTTTTTGTCTTTTGTTTCATAAAGCTTATTCGCTTCACCTTCTTCTTCAGCCGGAATTTCTCTGCCTACCCAATACATTTCAAATGCCGTACACGCAACAAAATAATTGACATTTGGATCATTCATCATCTTGATCCACAAAGGAGTAGCATGATATACTTTAAATTGTTCTTTTTCCTTTAAGGAATCGAGGACTTGGGCTTGCGAGAAGGAAAAACTAAAAATTAAGGATACACAAATCGATATAAGCTTGATTTTCATTGTGTTTGCTGGTTTGGAGTACATTGAAATTAATGATTTGTCCACGATTATTCAAGTGTTTTATAATATTTAACCATTTGTTTTTTTTGTCTTGTCTTTTGGTTAGTTCATCATCAATCCATGCACTTTTTTTGTAATAAAATAGCAATTTGCTGTAGTGGGAGCACTGAGTATGTTTTAATCGAATGCATAAAATAGTTATATACGTTGTGTTTTTACTTTTATTTAGACAGCTACGTTGTTGAAAAAAATACTGGTTTTCTTATTTCTTATTTTTCTAATTCTGCCATTCTATATTTCCTACGCTTTTCTCTTGTATGAAAAGTATCAAGTGAGATCAGAGATGAAAGAGCGCTTGTTAAAAGCTATCGATAGAAAAGAGTTGTTTTTATTTGTACTTTATCCCTCTAAGTATCAAACTATCGTATCTTCTGATAACGAATTTCATTACTTAGGAGATGTATATGATTTGGTTCATGTAAAAAAAATAGGAGGAAAGTATCATTGTTGGTTTTGGCTTGACCAGGAAGAATCTGATTTGGATCATCAACTTTCTTTACTGGTGTCAGAGGCAATGGGAGAAGATTCTGAGAATGAAGAAGACGAAAATGCATTAAATGATTTTTTTGAATTATTATATTTTTTTGAGCGTGATACGTTTCAATTATTCTCACAGGACGTGATCGATCGAAAAGAATATTTACACCCGATCAATTATTCTTTTTTTTACTCATCTTTTTTAATAGATCCGCCTGAAAGCAGACTCGTATAGCATATCAATGCTTTTCATTTAATTGTCTGTTTTTTTTGTTATTAAAATCATTCGTATGAAAAATATATTTTTTCTAACGCTATGGCTTGGTGTATCTACCTTGGCTATAGCGCAAGAACTTATTGTAAAAGATAAAATAACCTTACAACCATTAGAAGGTGTTTATGTAAAGGGAAATAATACAGGTTCTTATTTGTTAACAAACTCCAAAGGTGTTGTAGACATTGATTCTTTTGCCAATGCAGATAGTATTCAGATTCAATCAATAGGTTATCGATCTCAAGTATATAGTTATACTGCATTGCAAGCAATGGGTTTCAAACTATCATTAACAGAAAGTAATACAGCGGCAGACGAAGTCATCGTATCAGCCAGTAAATTTGAAGAAAATAAAAAAGATGTTGCGCAGCAAGTTCAGGTTATTAAAGCCAGTGAATTGTCGTTCATGAATCAGCAGACTACGGCCGAAGTACTTCAGCAATCGGGAAATGTTTTGGTCCAAAAAAGTCAACTTGGGGGCGGAAGTCCTATCATCAGAGGCTTCGAAGCAAATAAAGTCTTGATTGTTGTAGATGGTGTACGTATGAATAATGCCATTTTTAGAGGAGGCCATTTACAAAATGTACTGAGTATGGATAATACCATTTTGGATCGTACAGAGATTTTATTTGGTCCTGGTTCAGTAGTTTATGGAAGTGATGCATTGGGTGGAGTGATGCATTTCTATACCAAAAATCCTAGTTTGGCTTCCAGTCAACAAAAAGTAAATTTCAAAACCAATGCCTTTGCTCGCTACGCTACTGCTTATGATGAGAAGACAGGACATGTCGATTTTAATATCGGTTTAAAGAAGATTGCTTTTCTCAGTAGTATCACGATTTCTGATTTTGGAGATTTGCAACAAGGCAGTAACAGGAAGTCTTCTTACGGAGATTGGGGCAAGCGTAACTTTTACGTAGAACGCATAAACGGTAAAGACAGCATGGTTACGAACAGTGATGTCAATGTACAAAAGCAAACCGGCTACAGACAATACGATTTCCTTCAAAAGGTTTTATTTAGGCAAAACGAAAATATTAATCATGTGTTGAATTTTCAATATTCAACTTCCGGTAATGTATACCGGTATGATCGTCTTACCGAAGTCAACGGCGGGGGTATAGCAAGAAGTGCACAGTGGTACTATGGTCCTCAGTCTCGTTTTTTAGGATCTTACAGATTGAATCTGAAAGGTGATAATTTATTCTATAACAAGGCGAGTGTAATATTGGCCTTTCAGGATGTGAAAGAAAGCCGACACAACAGGAATTTCAATAGCAGTAACTTGAACCACCGAAAAGAACATGTCAACGTATACAGTGTGAATGTTGATTTAGAAAAGACGATCAAAGAAAAACACGAATTGCGTTATGGAGCGGAGTTTGTTTATAATACAGTAAATTCAAAAGCAGAGCGTGAAAATATTATTACAGGTGCTAAATCAGATCTCGATACACGTTATCCCAATGGTGGCTCTACAATGCAGACAATTGCCTTTTACGCGACACACTCCTGGCACATCACTAAAAAAGTAGTATTGAATGATGGACTGCGATATAGTAATATCAATTTACATTCTTCTTTCGGAGACAAAACTTTTTTTCCTTTTCCCTATAATGATATCACTCAAAAATCACATGCCGTAAATGGGAATTTAGGGCTTGTCTACATGCCTGGAGCTGATTGGAGATTTACAGTATTAGGATCATCCGGTTTTAGAGCACCAAATGTAGACGATATGGCAAAAGTTTTTGAAAGCACAGGTGGTAGATTGGTGGTGCCTAATCCAGAGTTGAAACCAGAGTATACATACAATGTAGAGTTGGGAGCTTCTAAAACAATTGCACAACGTCTTCGAGTGGAAGCTACGGGTTTTTATACCTGGTACATTAATGCTTTGACCTCTCAAAAAACTCAGTTTAATGGATCGGATAGTATAGTTTATAATGGGATCAACAGTGCGGTGTACCACACTACTAATGCGGCAGAAGCTTATATCTACGGTTTAAATGTTGCACTGTATGCTGACATTACATCGAATCTTAGTTTCTCTTCTACATTAAACTATACTTATGGACGAATAAAAACAGATAGTACAGATTATCCTTTGGATCATATTGCACCCATATTTGGTAAGATCAGTTTGATGTACAAAATGAAAAAAATGAAAGTCGAAGCTTTTACTTTGTACAACGGAGACAAATTGAGTAAAGATTTCAATTTGCAAGGCGAAGACAACCAGGCTTATTCTTTAGAACCTGTTAATGGAAAAGTTCCTGCCTGGTATACCTTTAATATACGTTTAGCTTATCAGATCAATGATTATTTGCAGGCACAGGTTGCCCTTGAAAATATAATGGATACTTATTATCGTGTATTTGCATCCGGTATAAGTGCTCCCGGTCGCAATGCGGTATTTACATTGAGAGCAAGGTTTTAATACTTATTGATGGCTTTTTTTTTGTATTTTTAATGAGGAATATTGTCTTTTACAGATCGTATTCCTCATTTCTTTTTTACACATGATGTCAAAGCGGTTAATCTGTCTTCTTGTATTTTATATCGTTGTCAACTGTCCTGTTTTTGCGCAAGATGGCGGAGGGTTGGATGTGTTTCTTCATCCCAAGAAATTCTATAAAAAGTTTTTCCCAAATCTCAAAATTAAAAAACCTGCTATAGATTCTACTTATATTAAAAGATACCCTGATTATCTGACAGTAGGAGCGCATCTGATTTTGCCTGATATTTACCTGGATCTTCAATCTAAGAGTTCTACACAAGGCTCATCAGGGGCTACATCCAATTGGCGAACAAACATTGGCAACATCATGGCATTCTCTGCCAGTTATCGATTTATTACGGCAGGCTTTGCAGTAGTGGTTTCTTCTTACCGGAAAAACAATCAGGAATATGCTCATTCTTCTTACCGGACGGCAACTATTAAATACAATGGAGAAGCCTTTTACTTTCAATTTAAATACATCCGCACCCGAGGGTTTACGGATGTAAATGAGTCAAACAGTGATTCATTATCTCGCTATACAAAAAGAGAAGATATGCTGGTGAAAGAGTATCAGTTTGAAGGCTTGTATAATTTTAGTTGGAAGAAATATTCCTATTACGCACCCATAGATTATACGAATAGGCAATTGAAAACGCGCATAGGATTCATGGTAAAGGCCGGAGTTTATTACAATGAGTTGTCTGCCGATACGAATCTTTTAACCGTCAAGCAACGTGTTTTTTTTGAAGAGTTTGATGACATCAGAAAGATTAGAACCACTTCTTTCAAATTGGCTCCCGGAGTGGGAATGAACCTGGTTTTCCTGAAACGATTTTATGCTGCAGTAGCTTTTTTTACACCATATAACTTGTACGTATATAATTATTTTACAAAAGACGATAACCGCGTTCACAAAGGCGTCAGTATCGCCTTCGTCGTGGATGCCAGTGCATGCGTTGGGTACCAGTCGGAGCGTTTGTACGCCGGTTTGCGCTATCAGTTTGATAGTAAAAATGTAGTCTTTAATAAAGTGGATATGGTTAGTTTATTTGGCTATGTAGGTATAGACGTGGGATATCGTTTCAAAGCACCCAAATTGATAAAGAAAGTTTATAAGGCCACCATGCCACCAGGCATGTAATCGATAGTGTTTTTTGAATAGTCGAACATTATGGCTTAAGCTTTGTCTTTAGAAAGTATCTTTACAACAAACAAAGACATTTGTGATTATGAAGATTTTATATGGGGTAGTATTGTGTTTGTTATTTTTTAACGAAGGCTTTGGTCAAAAGCAAAAAGAAGAAGTTAAAGACACGCTGACGCATGAGAAGTTTATCACGATGGTAAACTTTAACCGTGACCAAAGTTACATTACCTTTAGTCAAGGCTTTGGTAACCTGGAACCTTTGATCTTTGAAGGGAAACTAAGTCCCAGCTACTTTTTGTCGAATCGCAGCAGACGCTGGGCCTTATTGGCGAATCCTCAGGTGCAGATACGTATGTTGAATAAAGAGTCTTTTCCGATTCGTGTACCCAGCTACCGTATCTATTTAACGTATTATCAGGGCATCGATTTCTGGAACAGGGGTTTTCTAAAAGATGTATTCTTTGATGATGCCTTATGGTTTTTTTCCGTTGCACATCATTCAAATGGCCAAGAGGCTAAAACTTACGACACAACGGGGAATATTAACCTAGATCAGGGGAATTTCGCCACAAATTTTGTACAATTTGGATTGGCTTCTTACACCTCTTTACCAATGGGACCTTCCTATTATTCACTTCGTCAAATCAGATTACATGCAGAAATTCATCCTACAGCATTACCTATTGATTGGTATGTGGAAGAATTGAAAGGACAATATGGTTTTTATCGTCTATTTACAACATACAGTATTTTAGGAATTCGCAGAAAAGAAAGAACCAATTGGTTTACCAATGCCTTACGTCGATCAAGTTTTGAAATACAGACAGGTTGGATCTTTGATGAATTGAGAAGCTATAGTGGCTTGGATGTAGAGCACCGTTTAATTGTTGACATCAATTATAAATATTATCCAGATTGGATGGCGGAGTTCGCTTTTTTTATCCGTTATTATTATGGTCAGGATTATTATAACATCCATTACCAAAAACAACTTAGCGTGTTGAGTTTTGGTATCACATCGAATATTGTTAAAATGAACGATGCCATTAAATACATAGGTCGTAAGAAGAAATCTAACCCAAGTCTTAATACTGCTCCTTAGCTAAAATGTCGCACTCACACCACCATAGTAATTTGTAGCAGGTGCAGCATTGTAGTGTCTGCCACCAACTGCATTCAGGTCGTTGCCTAAACTATATCTTGTGTTTAGAATATTATCAGCACCTGCAAAGAACTCCATCGTCAATCCTTTTCCTATCGGGTATTTTAGACCGGCTTTCAATTGGAGCAAGTGATAGTCATTGGCATAAACAGAATTGGCATCATTTAGTGGAATGCGGTCTGTATAATTGTGTTGAGCAAAAATGTAAAATTGTTTTGGCAATTGTAAGTAAAGACTGGTAACGACAGTAGAAGGAGGTACACCGGTAAGTTTATTGTGAGAATAGTTTTCTGTAGCAATCTGATAATCTGAAAAGGTAAAATCATAATATGTAAATGCGTTGCGCAATTGCAATCCTCTTATGAAATTAAATTCCCCGGCCTCGATCAATTGTAGCGTTAACTGAACTTCTAATCCTTTCTGATTGGTACTTCCTGCATTCACAAAATAATCTGCACCGTTTGCATCTTGTCTTCGTACGATGGCTTGTTCCAATTGGAAATAAAAGAAAACAATGTCTGCCTGAAATCGCTGGGAAAAGCTTTGCATGCGAAATCCTGTTTCATAGTTCCATCCGGCTTCGGGTTGAAGATCAGTGTAGATACTATTGGTAGAAGGCCTTACTTCTGCTAGGGTAGGCGGTGAGTAGCCTTTACTGACAGAGACACGCCAGACCAATGCGGGATTGATTTTATAAGACAAGGCAATACGTGGAAGTACCTGCGGCTTAAAATGAATTGTATGATGCTCCAGCTCAGCTAATGGATAATTGTTTTGGTAACGGTAATTGTAGTAATTCAAACTGACTGCCGCTTCAGCAATTACACGTTTACTGATATCAGCAGAGAACTGAGTAAAGAAAAAATATTGCTGCGCTTTCAGATCATCAGCTGTTTGTAAAGTATCCTGTTCTCCTAAACGATTACCGTAGTTATGAATGTTTGAGGACGTTTGTTGTGCTTCTAATCCAATGTTCCATTTCCACTGAACCTTTTCAGTGAATTGATCTTTCCATTCTAAATACGTTCTTACTCCTCCGGTGTTTTCCTTTCTGACTTCATAATTGGTAATGAATGGGTTTTTAAAATCAGTCAAACTGCCAAATAATGCGATGACATGTTTAAAGTGATTCTTAAAATTTGTTTCATGAGAGAGGCCTGCATAAACAGTCTTGTTGTATATAGCTGCCTTTTGATTTATAGCACTGTTAAACGGTCCTCCTGCCGGTCTCGCTGCACGAGGGTTAGCATCAAACTGGCTTTGTGTCAAACCTCCTGGCGTACGATAAGTGAGATTGGAGTATAGAATTAATAATTTGATATGACTGTTGGTCGTATAATTGAATTGTTGAAGTGTTTGCAAATACAAACGCTGCATCGCACTATTTTCTCTATAACCATCAGCACGTTGAAAAGCCTGATAAACATGCAGACGGTATTTTTTCCATTGTTTATCTAAAGATACTTTCTGGTGAAGCAAGCCATAAGATCCTCCAGTTAAAGAGGCATTTATTTGTGACGAGTCCATCGTATTGCTTAAGGGCTTAAGCAATACTACACCGCCTGTGTTAGCTCCGAATAAGCTTCCTTCTGGACCTTTTAGAATTTCAACATGCTTGATGCTGCCTGCATCCAATGAGTTTAAGTAGGTATTACCTCCAGCATCTGTGAGTGGAAAATCGTCTAAATAGAGTTTTACATTTCTTATTCCAAATGGTGAACGCAATACACTGCCTCGAATAGATAATCTATAACTCCCTGGTGATCGTTCTTCCATACGAACGCCTGAAACAGTATTAAGAGCTGGAACTAAAGAATATCCATGTTGTTGGTTCAATTGGCTTTCATTTATCATTCCTACAGAAGAAGGCGAACGAAACAAAGGACGCTTTGTAGAATAGATAGTTACCAATGCTTCCGGGATGTCATAGATGATATCGCTGTTCATCGGCTTTGATGACTGAGCAAAAGTAGTAACAGACAAACTTAAGAGTATAGTAGAGCCAATAATTTTAAGTGGGTGTCGTAAGCCTAAGCCGAAAGTAAACGCCATGAAAAATTTTGTTAATCAACACAACAAAGTAAAAAGAAGAGATACACCTATCAGTATATCTCTTCTTTGTTAAACAGGATCTTAATTGTCGTGGTTGTCGCCACCTAAACTATAATAATTATTTTCTTCATCTTCATCTCCATTTTTTTCGCTTTCATCATCTAACTCGGATCCTGGTACATCAAGGTCTTCGCCGGTTTCTGATTCCTCGATTCCTTTTTCATTCCACTTTGCTGTTCTCAGATCATTTTCCGTTTCTTCTTCTTCACCCGGATGCACATTGGAATCTTTTACCGCTTGATTATAGATGTCTTCATTGGCAGGATATTTAGGATAGCCAGGAAACTCTTTTCCTTCGTCCTCTTTTTTGATTTTTACAGGTTGCTTTTTCATAACTGTATCGTTTAAAGTTTGAATTATTTTTTTACAGCACTGACTTTCCAAATGGTGTTACTCACATCATCGGTGACAAGTAAAGAACCATCAGGAGTAACGATGACTGCTACTGGTCTTCCATGGACTTCGCTTTTATCCAAATCTGAAATGAAACCGGTTAAGAAGTCTTCTGGAATACCGGAAGGTTTACCATTTTTAAAAGCGACAAATACTACTTTGTATCCTGACAAAACAGAGCGGTTCCAGGAACCATGTTGTCCGATGAATGCACCATTTTGATATTTTTCAGGGAAGGCTTTTTTAGTATAGAAGGCCAATCCAAGCGAAGCAGTATGAGAGCCTAAATCAACGTCTGGAACAATAGCTTTCTTTACGAGATCAGGTCGCTTATCTGCATCTTTGATTCTAGGGTCTTCGTGTTGACCGAAGTAAGAGTAAGGCCAACCATAGAACCCTCCATCTTTCACACTCGTTAGATAATCAGGAACTAAATCATCTCCCAATTCATCGCGCTCATTTACTGCTGTCCACAACGTATTGGTACCTGGAGCCCAGCCCATACCTACAGGATTTCTCAGACCACTTGCATAAATACGTTTGCCTTTCCCATCTGGATTAATTTCAATGATGTCAGCTTTCCATACTTCTTCATCTATGCCATTCTCCGCAACATTACTGCCTGAGCCAACCGCAATATAGATTTTAGTGCCTGCTGTATTAGCAATGATATTTCTAGCCCAATGGCGATTGTGTTTTCCTGCCGGAAGATCGATGACTTTTTCTCCTTTACCTGTAATTTTTGTTTGTCCTGATTTATAAGAAAATCGAAGTAATACATCTGTATTGGCTACATAAAACCAATTACCTAAAACCAGCATGCCAAAAGGTTGATTCAATTCTGCTAAGAATGTATCTCTTACCTCGGGTATACCGTCTTTATTCGCATCTCGGAGCAAGGTGATTCTATTGGCGCTGTTACTCAAATCATTTGATTTACCTGCACCGATAATAGTACCGCCCACTTTTTCAAGTATAGAGTGATGAGAGTTGCTTTCTGCTACCAATACATCTCCATTAGGAAGTACATACAACCAGCGGGGGTTTTGAAATCCGTCGGCATATTTGCTGACTACAAAACCTTCGGGTGCACTGGGTTTTTTATTATCAGACCATCCAATTACATGGCTAAAATTAGTAACAGATTTTGTACTGTATGGCAATTCTAAAGTATCACTCTGCGCCTCTTTATTTATTTTAGGTGCTTGCGCAATGACTTGATAGCCTTGCAAAACAGCTGCTGCAGTCAGGATAAGATACTTCATATTCATAGCTGTATGGTTGATTATTTTATTTCGCAAGAATTTTAAATTCTACACGTCTGTTCAATTGTCTTCCTTTGGCGGTGCTATTTGTACTTACAGGAGCTGCTTCGCCAAAATGCTTTACTGTGATGCGGCTAGGATCTATACCTGACTTAGTGATTAAATAGGCAGCTACAGCTTCCGCTCTTTTTTGTGATAATTTATCATTGTAAGTAGCAGTACCAATGCTGTCAGTATATCCTGATATTTGAACTTTCATAGAGGATGTACTGGAAAGTAATTTTGCCAAACGATTTAATTCCAAATTAGATTCTTTACGCAATACTGCTTTGTTGAAATCGAAGAAGATGTTTTTAATAGTGATGGCTTCTCCTACTTCTATAGGTGTTAAGTAAAGGTCTCTTGTGATTTGTTGGTATTCATTCTGCGATGTCAAATCAATGTTGTCATTGACTGAAATGAATCCTTCTTTGGTAGCAAGGTATCCGTAGCGGTTTTGTGATGGCAATACAATTTGATAAAATCCATTACGGGGATCTGAAGAGGCAATTCCAACTTCTGCTCCGGTGTTTAGATTTTCGAAGAATATTTTCGTACCCGGTATTGGTTCGTTGGTTTTGCTGTTCAATACACGACCGCTGATCATGGTTACGGCAGTTGGCTTTAATGATTTCACCAATTGCAAAACGAAAATATCATCGTCACCATCTTTTGCACCTTCAGAAGTAAAGTAGATACGTTCTCCAGAAGCAGGAATACTTAGGTAAGTTTCATTGCGCGAGGAGTTGACAATTGGGCCAAGGTTTTCTGGTGCAGACCAGTTTGTCCAGCTATCATCTTGTCTTCTTGTTACGTAGATATCTGCACCGCCGTAACCGTTGAATCCATCAGAAGCATAGTATAGTGTTCTATCATCTGAAGCGAGGAAAGGAGCTTCTTCTGTCGCTGTTGTATTAACAGTTGTGCCTAAGTTGGTAGGTTTTGTCCAGGTGCCGTCATCTGAACGGAAACTAACATACAAATCACGATGTCCTATATTTTCTTTTTTATGTTCGACAGATAATAATAATGTCTTTTGATTATTCGACATGAAGAAGTTTGCTCTTGCATTGATGTTCACATCATTTTCAATCTCTAATCGTTCCGGAAAAGACCAACCGTCTTTTGTACGGTGACTAATCGATACACCATCTTCCATTGTACCGTCTTCATTATATGAGTTTCCTAACAATAAAGTATTGCCATCAGGAGAAATAGAATTGATAAAGTTGGGTCCATCATTATTCAAAGGTGCGCCGATGTTTTTAGCCTCGCCCCAACCTTGCGTACTCTCATTCCATTCTGAATACCAGATGTCTTCTAAATCGCCTTTACCTCCTTTATCTTTAGGATCACCTCTTCTGCTGAAATATAATGTTTTGCCATCGGGAGAAACAAGCGGACCCATTTCTGGATAAGGACTGTTGATGTTTGTACTAAGTTTAGTAGCAACCATGTTTGCTTTTACTACATCGTTTGCACTAGGCTTTGTTATTTTAACTGATTTCCCTGATTCTGAAATACCAATTGCATCGATTCCTTCTGTTGTTGCTCCTGCTTTCAATACAATCTTCACTGCAAGAATATAAAATTTAACATCCTTAGGTTTAATAGCAAGCAAACGACTAGCTTCTGTGCTAGGACTAGTTTGATAGCTCGTTATTTCAACCTCTTTACCTTCTGCATCGTAGACGAAAACTTTGTCTACAGAACCTGGATGATTAGTTTCAACAATAACAATTTGTTTAGGTATGATAGGTGTGCGAAATCCTACCTTAATGAATTGCTGCGTTGATTTATCTTTAGGCTGCCAGGCGTTTCTGTTTTCACCGGAAGCAGGATATACATTTGGTCTTCCTAATACTTGTCGGGCAGAAAAATCTACATCAGTTTGCTGAGAGGAATATTCTAATACTCGGTATGCCCATTGAACATCCTGAGCATAAACACTAATTGTTAAAAAGGAAAGTAAGAAGAATGCAATTATTCTTTTGGTCATAATCAATGAATTTATTTTAATACAGTAATCTATTATTTATCATTCAAAGTGAGAGCCAAATAATTTCATTGTAAAAGTCGGTACACTAGTTGTTCTTAGTATAATGGTTACAGCCAGTTATTCTTGTGTTTGAAAGGTTAAGAAGAGGTGGATAAGACAAGACTTGTTGAAACTGATTAGGGGAATAGCTGGAACAAATTAAAAACATTGAGTAATCGATTCCCCATACTGTTGTTTTGATTGCTGATTGAAGAAAAAAATAATCTAACTTTAACTAATAAAAGCTAATTGTATGAATACAAAAGTAATTTTCGGATCATTATTGACAGGCCTCGGAATCATCGGTCTTTTGTATGCTGGATTTGTCTTTACACAGCATGGAGTGAAGGAAGGTAGAATTCTTTTCACTACACTGATTATTGGATTTATATTTTTCAGTGCAGGTATTGGCTTGGTAAAAAGCAGCAGTGGAAGTGATAATGTATAACAGCTATCTGCCAAATCGGAAGTAGTGACTCAATGGATTCGGTTCTTTTTTGATCAGGTCAATGATTAATTTCATTCCTATCACAGAGAATGCTATTCCATTTCCTCCAAATCCTAAGACAAAATAACTGTTAGGGAATTTAATATGTTCACCGATATAGGGCAGAGAATCTTTCGTTTCACCGAATGTTCCTGCCCACATGAAGTCCGCATGATAAAAGGTATGAGGCATTATTTCATGAAACTTTTTTTTGATTTTTGATTCCTTGCGATCCAATAATAGGTCTCGTTTAGATGCATTTTTGAAATCTTCATCTTCTCCACCAATCAATATACGTCCTTCATCCGTTGCTCTTAAATAAAGGTAAGGTTTGCTGGTATTCCAAAACAAAGTTCCTTTTAGTGCCTCGCTCAGCGTATGCTGTACTTCACTGACACAGGCATAGGTGCTCTTTAATTTTACAATCTTCTCAGGCAAAAAATGTTGTGTCTCATAACCCGTGCAGTAAATTATTTTACCGGTTGTAATGGCATGACCTGTCTGCGTCTTAAGAAATATTTTATCTTTTTGATAGGTAATTTTTATAGATTCTGTTTTGTCGAATATTTGCAATCCTCTCTGCGCATTATAATAGAGTATGTCATGTGCTAACTTGAAGGCATCTATACTTGCACCATCAGCCGATAAAATAGCACCTAATGAAACAATATTATAATCTGATTTTAATTGGTCTTCTTCCAGCCATTCTACTTCAAACCCATAGTGTTTTCTGGTTTCATATTCTTTTCTTAAGTCCGTCAAGTCTTTGCTTTGAGCGCAGAAGTACAAGGATTTTTTCCATTCGAAACCACAACAGGATTTTACTTCGTCAACGACTTGTTGTAGTTGAGGAATAGCATCTCGGCAACCTTTGTAACTAGCTACAGCAGCCTCTTCTCCTATCTGCTCAATCAGTTTGTGCAGCGGAATGTCCAGCTCATACTGTAGCATGGAAGTGGTAGCTGAAGTGCTACCATTGGCTATTTCTCTTTTGTCTATGAGTACCGTTTGAAAGCCTTCTTTCATGCAGGCATGGGCCATCAAAGATCCTGTAATGCCACTTCCTATAATGAGTACGTCACAATGAAGGTCTTGGTGTAAAGAAGGATAATTGTGCAATAACCCATTTTGCACCAGCCAAAAAGGTTCATTCGAACGTACATTCATTGATCAATGGTTTAGAAGTTTGTGGATGTCTTGCATCATCCTCTCAACTTCTACAGAATCCGTGCCATCGTAATAACCACGGATGTATTGCTCTTGATCTACTAAAACAAATCGCTCGGTATGGATGAAATCCTCTTCTCCACCGTCTCCTTCTTCGTCTACTATAGCATATTGTTTTCGTGCGGTTTCATACAAGGCATGTTTATCACCGGTTAGGAAAATCCATTTGTTGTGATCTTTTACCCCGTATTGTAGCGCATAACTCATCAGTGCTTCCACGCTGTCTTCTTCAGGTTTCGAAGTATAAGATACAATTTTCACATTCGGTTCTTTTTCAAATGTACTGTACACTCGCTGCAATTGACTTGACATCTCTTTGCATATACCCGGACAGGTTACAAAAAAATAATCCGCAACGTAAATGACAGGTCCGATTTCTTTAGGAGTAATGGTTTGACCTTGCTGATTGGTGAAGGAAAAATTACCTACATGTTTATCGGGCTTATTAGATTGATAGACTTTATTAGTGGTAGGATTTGTAACGAAGTAAGGAAGCGTTTGCTGTAATTTTTCGTATTTCCTATAAGCATAGGTGCCCATGAGTATAACCAATACGACAATACCTACTGTAATAAATTTATTGTTGCTCTTTTCCATGTAATGGGGATTTTATGAATTAAAGATAGTTAAAAACAGTATCCTTTGCATGAAGGAAAGCGGCTTTTGATCCATTTTTTTGTAACCGGCAGATTATCGACAGAATCTGTATGAATATTGCAGTGCACTCAAAAGAATCTACAGCTAATTGTTTCATAATAAATTACCATCATGTCTAAGAATGTTTCTGATAAAATTATAGAAATGCTTGTGAATGCAGGCGTTAAAAGAATATATGCCATTACTGGAGATAGTCTTAATCCGATTAATGATGCCGTAAGAAGAGACGGCAGATTGCAATGGGTGCATGTAAGACACGAAGAGGCTGCAGCCTATGCGGCTTCTATGGAAGCAGAACTCTCTGGCATAGGTTGTTGTATGGGAAGCAGTGGACCTGGTCACGTCCATTTGATCAATGGATTATATGATGCGAATCGATCAGGTAATCCTGTCATTGCCATTGCATCTACTGTCACAACGGCAAACTTGGGTACAGACTATTTTCAAGAGACTAATGTTACAAAATTGTTCGATGATTGTAGCAAATATTGTTTTATGGCTAATACGCCAATTCAGGCGATTCGTGCTTTACAAGCGGGTATTCAGACCGCCATATCACAAAGAGGTGTAGCTGTTATAGGTTTGCCAGGTGATGTAGCCGCTGCCGATGCAGAAGATATTTTTACATCGGAGATTAATTATGCTGCGGACTCTTTTCTAAGACCAAGTACAACACAATTGGATCAGTTGGCTTCCTTATTAAATAGCCATAAAAAAATCATGTTATACTGTGGTTATGGAAGTAAAGATGCTATAGAGGAAGTCATGACATTGGCGAAGAGGCTTCACGCTCCAATTGGATATAGTTTCAGAGGGAAAATATTTTTTGATAAAATTGATAACGAATATGCAGTTGGATTGAATGGTTTGTTAGGAACGAAAGCAGGATTTCAATCCATGCATGATGCAGAGTTGGTTGTGATGCTGGGTAGTGATTTCCCTTATTCTAATTTTCTTCCTGAAAAAAACATATTGATTCAAATTGATCATAGACCTGAGCACATTGGCAGGAGAGGTAAAATTGATTACGGTTATTGCGGAAATATTAAAGATACTTTGCAATCTCTATTACCATTAATAGAGAAGAAGGACGATGATTCTTTTTTAAAGGAAATGCGACACTTGCATCAAAAGCAGGAAGATGTTTATGAATCCTATGTTTCATCAAAAGGATCAGAAGATAAAATTCATCCGGAGTATGTAGCCTCTTTAATTAATGATCACGCCTCTGACGATGCGATATTTACAGTAGATACAGGCATGTCAGCAGTATGGGCAGCGAAGTATATCAAAGGTAAGCGCAACCGATACCTGACTGGTTCTTTCAATCATGGTTCCATGGCTAATGCCATGCCCATGTCTATAGGAGCGGCTTTCACGGCGCCACAACGACAAGTGATCGCTTTATGTGGTGATGGAGGAATAAGCATGTTGCTGGGTGATTTGATGACTATAAGCCAATACAAGTTGCCTGTTAAAGTGATTGTTTTTAATAATAGAACACTCGGTATGGTAAAGTTAGAAATGGAAGTTGCCGGTATTCCTCCTTGGCAAACGGACATGGACAATCCTGATTTTGCTAAAATTGCAGAAGCAATGCGCATCAAATCATGGACAGTAGAAAATCCTAATCAAGTAGAATCAACATTGAAAGAAGCTTTTGCTTATGATGGACCGGTATTGGTCAATATCATGACAGATCCCAATGCATTGGCCATGCCTCCTAAAATGGAATTTGCTCAGATGAAAGGATTTGCTGAGACGATGGGGAAATTGATGATTAACGGTCAGACAGCAGAAGTTTTAGAGATGGCAAAGTCCAGCTTGAAGTATTTGAAAGAGATATTGTAAAAACTCATTCCGTTTGAACAAATGGGAAAACATTTCTCTCAGGATTGTTTTCCCATTTTTAGATCCTAACAAACTATCTGATGGTTGCAGTTACGGGATTTATATTAATATTTGCTGGTCATCATTCTTCCTTATTGCAAACAAGGAATGGTATAATAAAAAGATTATTTATATTTTTAGAATTTAATTTATTTGCGCTTTAGAAGCACTTTTTCCTGTTTGAAATTCATTAAATCAATTATTAATATCGTTTTGCATGGCTAAAAATTTACAAATAATATCTTTTAATAATATCATTTTTTTGAATGTATGGCTTTTGTCAGTTCCATACGAAGTAATAAAACTTAACGAGGAGTTAAATTGATTTTAATATTTAATCAATCGAGCTCTTTGTAATAAAATCAATAATGTCACAACAAAGAGTAATAAGAACAAACGTAAAACCAGCGGAGCTGGTAATTAAATTAAATTGTACAGTTATGGGGAAAATAATGCCATTTACTTTTAAGCAGAAAGTAATCTTTTTTAGTTTCATGCTATTGAGTTTATCAATATTCTCCGCATCGGCTGCTGATGTTTTGGTAAATGTGAATCTGAGTCATCAGATTTCACAAGGTTTGTTCACGATTGGCTCTGACCAGATAAGTGTGTTAGGAAGCTTTTCCGCTACCCCTATTAGTTTGACCGATACAGATGGTGATAAAATCTATTCCGGTACACTGACAGGTCTTAGTGGGGATAATCAGATAACTTATAATTTCAGAATCACCAGAGCTGCTGGTGTCATAAATGAAACGATAACGGCACGTAAATATGTTGTGCAGCCCAATAGCAATGCAAACGAGCTATATAACTGGTTCAATAATCAATTGCCTGCTTATCCTTATTCCAAATTCTTTGCTTCAACCATCAAAACGATACCTGGTGAAGTCATCCGTTTTTTTGAAGAGTCAGAAGGTGGATCGGCAACAGCTTGGAGTTGGAATTTTCCCGGGGCAACACCTTCCACTTCTACTTCTAAAACTCCAACGGTAGTTTATAGTTCACCAGGCACCTATGAGGTTACCTTAACGGCTTCTAATGGCATTGGAAGCACCACTTCAAAGACGTTATCAATTACTATCACGTCTATAGACGAAGCACTTAGTTGGTGGAACGATCAGGTGTTTTATCAGGTATACCCCTGGAGTTTTTTAGATACAGATGGCAATGGTACAGGTGACATCAGAGGAATAATCAATAAACTCGATTACCTCAACGATGGGAATGCCATTACGAAAACAGATCTTGGTATTACAGCATTGTATGTAATGCCGGTGCACCCCGCAACCAATGTTAATTATGGAGGATATGAAATTACAGATTTTAAAGTCATTCTTTCACAATTGGGTTCTCAGTCTGACTTTGATGAGTTAGTCAGCAAAGCACATGCACGTGGTATTAAAGTCATCATGGACATGGTATTCAACCACTCTTCTGCAGCGCACCCTTGGTTTAATGCTGCCCGTGCGGGCAACGGGAGTCAGTACGAAGATTATTATGTGTTCAACAATTCTAATGCTGTAAACAGTTGGGGCTGGAGGGACAATAGTTCGCGTTCTTCGAACACTAATTTTAAATATTTTTGGTCCCAGTTTAATGGAGAGGCGACTGCAGATTTTAATTTCAGGAATCTTTCTACACGAAATGCAATAAAAGATATTTCTTCTCACTGGCTGACTAAAAATATTGACGGGTTTAGACTGGATGCGCCAATTTACTTCTATGGAGCAGAAGATGGCGGTGCCAATACGGATCGCGCTGAAACCTATAATTACGTGAGGGAGTGGAGTGCTCATACCAAAAAGGCAAGTCCAAATTCATTCACTGTTGGAGAAAGTTGGTTCGAAGGTTGTTATACAGGAAAAATAGATGCTTTAGTTGCGACTGCAGCAAAGTATGTTTATCAAGGTTTTGATCTCGGCTTTCAATTTAATATTGCTTACGGTATTCAGGATGCTTTAAATCTTGAAAATAAAGCAAATATCATTGAACCCATGGAGGCCTCTATGAAGTATTATCCGAACATGCAGTTTGGGGTGTTCCACTCTAATCATGATACGTATAATATGTGTGCAGGTAATTATACACAATTGCGTTTAAAGGATCGATTGAATTCTGCTAAAGATAATAAAACAAAATTAGCAACAGCGCTTGTACTCACTTCTCCAGGTGTGCCTTTTATTTATTATGGGGATGAAATAGGCGAGAGTGGAGGCTATGCCAGAAAGCCTATGCAATGGACGAATGGAGCGAATGCTGGATTTACTACAGGTTCCCCGTGGGAAGGTATTGCAGGAGATTACAGTACTTACAATGTAGCTTCAGAAACCAATGACCCTAATTCTTTTTTGAGTGTGCATAGAAACTTAATCAGTATTCGCTTACAAGAAAAAGCATTAAGAAGAGGAGGTTATAAGACCTTGGAAACAAGCGCTACCGGAGTATATGCATTCATGCGTACCTATGGTAGTGAAGTCGTTTTTGTTATTTTGAATTTATCACAAAATGATCAAAGCAATGTCTCTCTTTCCGTTTCTGGTTCAAGTATTCCCAATGGAAATTATTCACTGAATAATTTATTAGCCGCTGCTGAAACGTCTACAGGATTAACTTCGACAGGTGGAAATGTTTCTGGATGGATTCCTTTTTCAACGATCCCTGGAAATAAGTTTTACATTTTAAAATTAAACAACCAAGGCTCCGGACCGAACAGTGCGCCAACTATTGATGCGGTGGCTTCGAATACAATCTCTGTTGAAGACGGATTTAAGCTGATCAGTTTATCGGGTATATCAGACGGTAATTTTTGTTCGCAAACGGTGACAGTCACCGCTACCAGTTCAAATCTGACAGTGATGCAAAATCCTGCTGTAAATTATACAAGTTGTAACTCTACAGGTACTCTACCCTTGATACCAGTGGCAGCAGGCACTGCGACAATTAACGTGACCGTAAAAGATAACGCCGGTGTAGCCAATGGAGGCTTGGATACGAAGGTCATTACGTTTGTAGTCACCGTCAATGACATCCCAAAAGCACCTTCTAATTTATTGTTTACTCCTCACAATGCTTCCACTTCGATGATGATTAATTGGATGGATAATTCTTCCAGAGAAACAGGGTTTAATCTGTACTGGTCAACAACGAATACGCAGCCAACTAGTCCTAATGCAACAGTTGCTGCTAATACAACAAACTATAAGGCTAGTGGCTTATTGCTTTATACGCAATATTATTTCTGGGTAGAAGCCTATACAACATCTGCAAAGAGCATAGCGATAACCGGAACCATTTTGATTTCACCACCTAATATCGCTTTGCGAAAAGCAGCCAGTGCGTCTTCCTATGAAACATTCGATGGTATAGATTATCTTCCAAGTCTGGCAGTAGATTCCATCAATCAAAATTTTGCTAACAGATGGTCTTCGCCTGCCTCAGCCAATGCTTCACAAGTAGAATGGATTAAGATTGATTTGCTAAATTCTTACAATATCACCAAGGTTAAACTGTTCTGGGAAAATGCCAATGCGGACAGCTATTACATCATGACATCCAATACTAATATTACACCGGATCCTACAAATGCAGCTTGGACAAAAGTAAATTATACTGGCCTTGCTAATAATGCCCGTTCCGATGATCACAATGTTACGCTTACAGGAAGATACATTGCCATCTATTGTTACCACAAACCCACAGCTTATGGCTATTCTCTATATGAACTGGAAGTCTATGGTGACCAGATAATCTCTGATCCACCTTCAATTAATAGTTTGCTTACAGCCAACGGTACAGTAGGAACCAACTTTAGTTACTTGATCACGGCAACTAATAATCCAACTGGCTACAGTGCCACAGATTTGCCAGCGGGCTTAAGTATTAATGCCTCGACAGGCGAGATTACAGGAATTCCGGAATTGTCAGGTGTGTTTTCTGTTAATATTTCTGCAACCAATGAAACTGGAGAAGATACAAAGGTTTTGGTATTGACAATTTCAACAGTGACAAGCGTTGAACGTTCAATAGAAAGCATGCTTAAAGTGATGCCCAATCCCTTAACAGATGGCTTATTGACATTGACCATACCTAACCTTATAGGTATCGCATACATTGAAGTTGAAAATTCTCAAGGCTCAAAAATTACGGATACATTGGTGGAATTTGTGGATGGTGAATCGAAATTAAGCTTGAATAATTTATCAGGTGGTTTTTATATTATTATTGTAAAAAAAGATAATCGCAATTTTGTTCAAAAAATTATAGTTCCATAATTGCAATTTGTATGATTATTTATAACTAATTTGTCTCAATTATAGCACGATGAGTTTTTACCTTTCTGGCTAATGTTTAATTTAGGTGAATTTCTATAAAATGATTTGTTGCATGGATGTGAAAAGGATTGCCTACACCGTTTTTTTAGTGTGGAATTGTTTCGCTTATACGATATGTGCACAAAATAATCAAGTGTTGATTATTCCATCAGCAAATCCTTCAAACAGTACTTTGTTATCAGATTATTATATGGGAAGACAGACTGGACTCAGTTTGTTATTGCGAAATACGGATACTAATCAACCACTGGTTCAGGGCTATCTTAGAATTAACATCGAAGGTCAAGGTGTAAAATTGCAAACAGGTTCCTACGCTATTTTCCCATCCATTGATTTAATGGAAGGAAGTACCGTTAACATTGGAGCTTCAGATCTGGCTGTATATTTCAAGCCGCAGTCTTTACAGGGGAGTATAGGTTTTGGTGTCAATCAACCGAATGTTTTTCCAGAAGGATTTTACCAATTCTGTTTTGAATTGCTGGAAAAGAATACGAATCGTCTGATTGGAAGTATGCAGTGTGTGCAAGTAAATCTTTCTTATATTGACCCAGCTGATTTAAAATTACCAGAAAATGGTAAAACCATTTTATTTTCTGATTCAAATAAAATCAAGTTTCAATGGAAATCGAATCACACCGATGTTTCGAATTCAGAGTACTCTTTTTCATTGGTCGAATTCGAGGTCGGCAATAAAGTATCTGAAACTTCTTTTACTAAAGCGAAAGCTGTTTATACCGTGAAACTAAAAGAAGAGAATTTATTGTACGGTACAGTATTGCCTTTACTTCAAAAAGGAAAAAAATACGCCTGGCGTATACAAACCGTTGCTGTCAATGAAACCGGAGAAAATGTACCCTTTAAGAATGAGGGTTACTCTGAAATTTACTGGTTTGATTTAAAGTAGCAGAAGAGATAGCATGGCTTGTATATCTCTAATCGAAAAAGGAAGACACTCTAAATTGATTAGAATTACAGAGGGTTAATTTAATTTTTTATGCCGATAGGCAGTCACTTATTTCTTCCACCATTCTTTTTCCGGATAAATACTATCCAAGACCACCACTTCTCCGATCAGAGGAGTGGTAAGCTTTATGTTTTGTTTATGAGCTTCCTGAACTACACGGTTAATGGGGTCGTCCCAATTGTGCATGGCCAATGCAAATTTGCCCCAGTGCACCGGCATCAATACTTTTGCACGAAGGTCTTTTGCTGCGGTAATAGTCACTTCCGGCATCATGTGAATGTTAGGCCAGTTGACTCCGTATTGACCGGCTTCTAGCATGACGATGTCGAATGGACCGTGTTGTTCTCCAATTGTTTTGAAGTGTGTATCGTAGCCGGAATCTCCTCCGATGAATATTTTATAGCCGTCTATACTTAATACAAAAGCTGACCATAATGTTTTGGAGCGGGTAAATCCTCTTCCTGAAAAATGTCGGGCCGGTACAGCAGTCAGTTCAACAGTATTTGAAATTTTCTGGTTTTGATTCCAATCCATTTCCACAATTTTATCTGCGGAAATCCCCCAATGCTCAAGGTCTACGCCTACGCCCAGTGAGGTGTATATTTTTTTAACTTTAGTCTGTAAAGCTAAAATAGTTTTATAATCTAAGTGATCGTAATGATCGTGTGTGATCACCAATATATCAATGACAGGCATATCTTTTGCTCCATACCCATTCGCTCCTTCAAAAGCTTTAGCAAAGAAAGAGACCGGTGAAGCATTGCCGCTGAATACGGGATCAACTAAAATGTTTTTGCCTTTTGATTTAATCAGGTATGAAGAATGACCAAACCAAACGATGCTGGGTTTGGTGTCATCCATGGTATTGAGGTTGGTCTGAATAGAAGGTAACGGTTCCTCAGGCTCAGTATTCTTCGGCTTGTTAAAGAAATCACGAATCATTCTAATCATAGAAGCATCTTTCACCATCACTTCTGTTGGATGTAGGTTTTGAAAGGAACCGTCTTTGTAATTTGGTGATTGCTGAATCCTCTCTAGTCGCTTACCGGAAGGATGTTTTCCAAAAACTGCCGTTTGCATAAATAAAAAAATACCCAACGCCAGGATCGCTAATATAGAAAACGTAGTAATCATGATCTTTTTTAATTTTTTCATTCAATAGAGAGAATAGAACTTTCAGAGTAGACGAATGGCCTAAATTTATATTTTATCAGAAATAGAAAAGATTATTTGCGTTAGGGATTGAGCCATTGTTTGAGCTCTTCACGCTTTTTCAGCGTGAAAGCGAGTGGCGAAAGCCCGGCCCGGAGGGAACGCCCTAATTATTAATCCATAAAAAAAGATTAATGAACATATGATTTATTAGTCCATTAATCCTTTTTTTATTTATAAAATAATCTACTCAAATAACATATGTTTTACCGATTCACCAGATTTGGCCAATTCCAATAAAGAATCAATTCCGATACTCAAATGTTGCGCCACAAAGAACTGTGTTACTTTGGAATCACTTTCTGCAGTCTTTACGCCGTCTGGTTCCATAGGATTGTCGGATACCAATAATAACGCACCATGAGGAATACTGTTGGCAAAGCCCACAACAAAAATGGTAGCAGTTTCCATGTCAATAGCCATGGTCTTGATGTTGCGCAGGTATTCCTTGAATTTTTCGTCGTGTTCCCAAACTCTTCTATTGGTGGTATAAACTGTACCTGTCCAGTAATCACGTTCATGCTTTTTAATGCTTGCGGATACCGCTTGCTGCAATCGAAAGGAAGGGAGGGCAGGAATTTCCTTTGGCAAATAGTCATTGCTTGTTCCTTCACCTCGTATAGCCGCGATCGGTAAGATCAAATCTCCCAATTTTGTTTTCTTCAATCCTCCGCATTTACCTAAGAACAAAGCTGCTTTAGGCTTAATGGCCGATAGTAGATCCATTGCTGTGGCCGCCACAGCGGAACCCATACCAAAATTCAGAATTGTGATGTTGCCATGCGTAGCGGTTTGCATGGGTTTATCTTCACCCAGTACGGGAACATTGAATTTCTCAGCAAAGAGATCGACGTAGTTTCTGAAATTAACCAGGATAATGTATTCTCCAAATTTATCCAATGGCGTACCTGTGTACCGGGGTAACCAATTGTTGACAATTTCTTCTTTGGTTTTCATGTTCAGCGCATTAAATTTAACTCCAGATGATAACACTTAATCTACCACCTTACGAATCTCGCATAATTGATCAGGAAGATGGTAAGTATATCTTTGACATAATACGTAAAAAATACATTAAGTTGTTGCCTGAAGAATGGGTTAGGCAAAACTTTATCCACTTTTTAATCCATCACCGACAATACCCAGCGGGACTTTTTCGCATAGAACGCAGTGCTGTCAAGGCTTACAGAAAAGGTAGGACCGATATTCAGGTTTGGAACAACGAAGGGAAACCTTTGCTGATTGTCGAGTGTAAATCCTTTGAATTAGACTTAAATAAAAAAGCCATTTTACAGGCGTCGGTATATAACCATGATTTAAAAGCACCGTTTCTTGTCTTGACAAACGGACTGAAACATTTTGCTTTTGAGTTTGTGGAGAAAGAAGGGGTGTTGTCTTATAGACCTTTAGTTGACATTCCGTTTTACAATGTTGTGAAGGGTGAAGAGTGAAGGGTGAGCAGCCTTCCCTTCACTACTCACCCTTCACTCTTCACAAATTAAACGCCTTCACAACCGCTTCATATACCACTTTCCCTTTTACCACATTCAATCCTTTTGCCAATTCCGGATTTGCTTTTGTAGCTTCTTCCCAACCTTTATCAGCGATTTGTTTAATATAAGGGAGGGTAGTGGCTGACAGTGCCATAGTAGATGTTCTGGGAACGGCTCCAGGCATATTAGGTACACAGTAATGCAAGACTCCGTTGACTTCGTAGACAGGATCTTTATGACTTGTGGCTCTCGTCGTCTCAATGCAACCGCCTTGATCAATAGCTACATCTACCACTACAGTACCTGGTGCTAGTGTTTTAATTTGTGCGGCGGAAACAATTACGGGTGCTTTATCACCCGGTACCAAAACGGCACCAATGATGAGGTCTGCATTCAGCAACGCTTGTTCGATATGTGACTGATTGGATACGAGGGTTTGTACGTTTTTAGGCATCACTTCATCCAGGTAACGAAGTCTGCTAAAATTGACATCCAGTATCCATACATTCGCTCCCATACCAGCTGCAATGCGCGCGGCTTGCGTACCTACCGTTCCTCCACCGAGTACTACTACTTTCGCAGCGGGAATACCCGGCACACCTCCTAACAATACTCCTTTACCGCCGTTTTGTTTTTCTAAAAACCAGGCTCCTTGTTGTGTCGCCATGCGTCCAGCTACTTCAGACATGGGAGCCAGTAAAGGCAAAGACCGATCACTTTTCTCTACCGTTTCGTAAGCGATACAGGTTGCACCGCTCTTCATGAGGGCTTGTGTGAGTGGTAAGGAAGAAGCAAGATGTAGATAGGTGAATAAAATATGATGCTCTTTTAGCAAAGCGTATTCTGTTGCTAAAGGCTCTTTCACTTTTACAATTAAAATGTTGTTGGCGAATACTTCTTCGGTCGTGTCTGCAATGGTAGCACCTGCTTTTTGATAGTCACCATCTGTGAAACCAGATCCTGTACCGGCATTTTTCTCTACCTGAACCTGATGTCCCAATTGACACAATTCCTTTACACCGCCTGGTGTCGTAGACACACGGTATTCACCTTGTTTGATTTCTTTAGGGATTCCAATTTTCATATGCAGTTCAATAAAAAAGCCATCGTTGATTCAAACGATGGCTTTCAATAAAGGTTTTAATAGGATAATTATTTGCCGAATGGCACATTAGTTTTTTCTTCTATCAAAGGAGATTTTTGCTGAAGTGATTCTACCACGTTAGCAGAAAGTGTCAAAGTCGTATAAGGACTAGCGCCATCATTAGTTACCAAAATCAATTTGTCTGTATTGTCTCCGTCGTTGAAAGGACCGTAGGTTACTTCCAGCACGGCTGATTTACCTGGCTCTAGTTTTTCTATCGCGGTACCGCCTTTTTTATCGTATAGTTTGTAGAATATACAGTTGCAACCAGATTGGCCTCTGAAAACTTCAAGAGTTGATTTACCCGTGTTTTTTACTTTGAAATCATAAGCAATTTTTTGGTTACGCTCAATTTTACCGTATTGGTGCTCTGGTTTACCGTCAATTGTTAAGTGAGCCGATTTGTCAATAGCGAGTTTAGCACTTTTTTCTTTGGTAGCAACATCTACTTTAGAAGTGTCCGGAGCTTCTTTTGGAAATACTACTCCTTTGATTTGTACCACTTTCATTACATTACCCTTGTTCATGACAGTCACTGTTTTAGTGAATGCACCTGGACGGCCTTGTGTGTTGTACAATGCTTTAATGACACCTGTTTGACCTGGTAAAATTGGAGTTTTTGTCCAATCAGGAGTTGTACATCCGCAAGATGCACGTACATCGCTTGCTTCCAGGGTGATAGTGTCTTTTCCAATGTTCTTGAATTCAAACGCATGACTGGCTGCATCTCCTTCTACTAAGGCTCCAAAGTCATATTTGTCGCTGCTAAATTGGAAGTCTTCGGCTTTTTGCGCGAAACTTGAAAAGCTCAATAAGCTGATCGATAAAAAGATAGATAATTTTTTCATGTGGTTTTTGTTTTTTGTCACTATTAGAGCTTAAATATAAAATTTACGGTGGTCGAATACAAGAATCATGCTATTAATGATCAAACATTTTGAATAGGCGTATAATATACATTATTTTGCTACTTAAAGTTCAACGAAACCAGAGGAGGAACATTGTGGGAAACCCTTCAGATACAGGAGAACTGTCTTTGACTAAAGAAGAAATATTGACAGACTACCGCGTTGCGTGTGAAAGTCGTCAGGCCAGCATACTTGCCCGTAAGGAAGTTTACATGGGCAAGGCTAAGTTTGGTATTTTCGGTACAGGAAAAGAACTGGCTCAAATCGCTATGGCTAAATATTTTAGAGCTGGTGACTTTAGAGCAGGTTATTACAGAGATCAAACGTTTGTCATGGCTACAGGCGAATTGACAATCGAACAATATTTTGCTCAGCTCTACGCGCATGCCGACGTCGAGGCTGATCCGCATTCAGGCGGACGGATGATGATCGGGCATTATGCCACAAGAAGCCTGGATGAGAATGGTCTCTTTAAAGATCTGACAAAGATTAAAAACTCTACGCCAGATATCTCTCCGACCGGAGCTCAGATGGCACGTTTGGTAGGTTTGGCTTATGCTTCTAAACTCTATAGAAACAATCCCGAATTGTCTTACTTGGATAAATTTTCTGTAAATGGAAATGAAGTTGCCTTCGGTACGATCGGCAATGGCGCTACGGCAGAAGGAATCTTTTTTGAAGCCATCAATGCAGCAGGTGTTTTACAAATTCCTATGCTGGTTTCTATTTGGGATGATGCCTATGCCATCTCTGTGACACAAGAATTTCAAACCACTAAACTCGATATCTCTAAATTGTTTGAAGGTTTCCGCAGGGAACCGGAAGAACGAGGCATAGAAATATTCAAAGCCAAAGGTTGGGACTACGAAGAGCTTTGTTATGCTTACCGTGAAGGCTCCAGATTGTGCAGAGAAGAACATGTACCCGTGTTGATGCACGTGCATGAAATCACTCAGCCTTTCGGACATTCTACTTCTGGTTCACACGAACGCTATAAACCCAGTGAAAGACTAATTTGGGAAGAAGCATACGATTGCAACCGCAAATTCAAAGAGTGGATCTTGTCAAATGGCATTGCGTCTGAAGAAGACCTGAATCATATAGAGAAAGAATCGACAGAAAAAGTGCGTCAGGCTCGTCAACGCGCTTGGGATGCTTATACGGCATCTATGAAGGATGATTTCCAGTTAGCTTTGCAAGGTTTGAATGCCGTGGCTCTGGAAAGTAGAAACAGTGAAGTGCTGAACGGTATTTATGAGCAACTGAAGAAGACCTTGAATCCTTATCGTACCGATGCCATCAAAGCGGTGAAGAAAGCATTAAGAATTGTCTACGATGAAAACCTGGCTTCAAAGTCTGCACTTCAGCAATGGGTGAAACGTACCGCTGCTGAAAATGCAACACGCTACAATTCTCATTTATACAGTCAGTCAGCAGAGTCGGCATTGAACGTGCCTTTTGTACCTCCGGTATACAACGACGATAGTCCGATGGTAGACGGCAGGGAAGTTGTGCAACATAATTTTGAAGCACTGTTTCGCAAAGACCCACGCATCGTTGCTTTCGGCGAAGATGTAGGACAAATCGGAGATGTGAATCAGGGCTTTGCTGGACTTCAGGAAAAATTCGGAATCAATCGCATTGTAGATACCGGTATTAGAGAAACAACCATCATTGGACAAGCTTTAGGTATGGCCATGCGGGGCCTGAGACCGATCGCTGAAGTACAATATTTAGACTATCTGTTATTCTGTATTCAGACTTTGTCTGACGATGTAGCGACTTTACAATACCGTACAGCAGGCGGACAAAAAGCACCACTGATTGTTCGTACACGGGGACATCGTCTGGAAGGTATGTTCCACGCGGGTTCTCCCATGAGCATGATTTTAGGTGCCATAAGAGGAATGTATGTATTAGTGCCGCGCGACTTGACGCAGGCGGCAGGTATGTACAATACCATGCTTAAATCAGATGATCCTGCTTTGATTATTGAATCGCTCAATGCTTACCGCTTAAAAGAACGTTTGCCTGCTAACTTAGCGGAGTATACGATTCCGTTGGGTGTGCCTGAAACCATTCGCCAGGGTACAGACGTGACAATTGTGACCTACGGTTCTATGTGTAGAATTGTATTGGAAGCCGCAGAAGAACTTCAATCCTTGGGAATCAGTTGTGAAGTGGTAGATGTACAAACGCTTTTGCCTTTTGACCGTTACCATTTGATTGTAGATAGCATTAAGAAAACCAGCAGAGTAATTTTTGCAGATGAAGATGTATCAGGTGGTGCATCTGCTTACATGATGCAAAAAGTATTGGATGAGCAAGATGCTTACCAATGGCTGGATACCGCTCCTCGCTGCATTTCTGCGCAGGATCACCGCACCGCTTATTCTACAGACGGAGATTATTTCTCTAAATCCAATCCGGAAGATATTATCGAATCTGTCTATAAAATGATGCACGAATCTTTCCCGGATCGTTTCCCGGATTTATATAAATAGTCGTTAGTCTTTAGTGGTTAGACGTTAGTAAAATAGAAATTCCAAACGATATAATTCGTTTGGAATTTCTATTTTATTAGCTACTATTCATTTTAATTAAACTAATGACTAACTACTAACGACTAATCACTAAAATGGAAAGCGATAAGAAAAACAATTTAGGTATTGTTCGATTTTTTTTGGCATTCATGGTGTTTGTCGCTCACTTTTTTGAGTTGAGCCAAATCACTGATGTAGCCTATTTAAGCCATTGGGTGCATAGCGTTTTAGCCGTTCAATTATTTTTCATGTTAAGTGGATTTTTTTCTGTGTCTAGTTTTGAAAGAAGTCCAAGTAGTGTGATTTTTTTTAAGAAACGGTTTTTTAGAATATACCCGGCTTACGCACTCGTTGTTATTTCTTCCTTTCTTTGCTTTTCGTTTATTTCTACTCTTGGTTTGGCAAGTTATTTTCAGTCCTCCGTGAGCTGGAAATACGTATCGTCAAATCTTATCTTTGCCAATTTCCTTGCTCCGGTTTTGCCGGGTGTTTTTGAGTCTAATTTTTTACCGTATGTAAACGGGTCGCTCTGGACACTTAAAATAGAAGTTGCCTATTTTTTGATTGTTCCCGCTATCATGTGGGCTAGACATCGCTTTAGTAAATGGTGGATCAGTCTAGCTCTTTTAGTAATATCTATTGCCTACACTTATTGCATTGAAAAGATGGCAGGAGGAAACGATGCATTGATCAAACAACTACCGGGACAATTGCATTGGTTTGCATTTGGCTTATTGGCTTATGATCTGCGTGATAAAATTGTGGAGCTAAATACAGCGTTTTGCTTTGCTGTCATTGCTGTGCTTTTCACCCTGCACTATTGGTGGGAGCCCGCCTATTATATAGGGGCAGCAGCTTTGGTTTTTGCAGTAGGATTTAAATTGCCATTCTTTAAAAATAGCGATTGGCTCGGCAATGTTTCTTATAGTATGTACTTGATTCATTTTCCCATTATTCAGTTTGCCGTTGCCATGGAATGGCTACGCAATGATCATGGCTTTTCGTTACTAAGCTGCCTTTGCGTCATTATTTTATTGTCCTACCTGATTTTTAGAGGGGTAGAACAACCGCAAATTTTGAAAGGGAAGAAATAAAAGCATCTGACTATTCAGAAATGAATAGCTATTGTAGTTTCTCATAATCAATATCCTGCACGTCTCCGGTTCTGCGAAGAGGATGAACGCGTTGAGGTATTGTTTTAAATCTGGTTTGGAATACATTCAATGTTCTTAGCACTAAAAGCATTGAAAAAACAATAGAAAGAAATAGTAACATCTTTTTGATTTTAGTTTATAATCTTAAGACGAATACTAGTCCTTTTTATTTTACCAGTTCTTGATTTTTTTCAATGTGGTGATATGCGCGAGATGATGATTACCATGCCAGGCATATACGCCTATATTTTCATCCAATCTGAAACGTTTGCCATGTTCCGGATGAATAAACGTTTTTTTCAACTCTTCGCTGTTCAACGATTTCAATAACACTGTCCAACGTCGATGAAGACCTTCTAATAACAATAGGGCAGACTCAATAGGCATCGTTTTGCTATCCACCAGTTCTGCCCAGCGTTCTTCATAATATGGTTTAATGGTTGGTTCTTCTTCCGTCAGGGCTAGTTTAAAGCGAACAAGACTATTCATATGACTATCAGCGCAATGATTTACCACTTGACGGATAGTCCAGCCATCAGGTCTGTAAGGGGTGTCCAATTGCGAATCGTTTAATCCTATTACAGCCTGTTTGAGTCTTGCTGGAAAAGTTTCTATGTCTTTCAGGTAACTGTTCAGCAAGTCTTGAGTGAGTACTTGAGGTGCTTCAAATTTCCCGATAGGAAATCTCAGTTGTTCCAGAGAAGTGTTCATGTTTGTGGGTTAGAGTTAAAAAAGAATAACAGATTTGACAAGCCTGAGTGCTCAGCTTATCGATGACTGTTACTCAAACTCATTTTTACTTAAGGGGTCTTTCGGATGATAACGGGATCAGATTCTACGCTGTTGCTGTAGTTACCTTTACGGTCTTTCAACTTGACAGTAAACTTGAGAGTGTCGTCAGCTGCCTGGTCAACAAAATAGTTAAAAACCATCGTATAGAAAATATGGCCTTCTAAAGGTCCTGGTGTACTGACCGGAGCAAGAAGAGGGATGTGACCGTTGTAAGTAAAACCGGCTGGAAACGTTACAGGATTAAATACACCATTGGCTTGTCTTGAGACATCTACAAAATAATCTAGATTGTCTTCAGAACGTTGATCTTCAGGAAAACCAAGATCTCCATTTCCATCCTCAAAATGAATATTGATGATGACCGAATCGGCAAATACAGAATCTACTCCACTTTGTTCGGCATTGTAAAAAGTTACTTTACGAACATCCTGAAAGGTGATATTCGGTGTTTCCGAAAATTTAGGTATCTTTCTGCATCCAGTAAACACAGCGATTCCAACTGCCACTAGCAGCAGACTATAAAATCTGTATGTCGGTATGGAGAATGGCATCTAAAGGTTTTATACCTAAAGATAAACGATAATGACGGATAGGGAAAGCTTTCAAAAGAAAATATTATCTATTGATTCTGACGCATCATTCAATGCATTGGCTTTAGCGCTTTTCAGAGAACAATCAGAAAAGAACTTGGTGTACAAGGAATACTTAAATCTGATCGGTAAACACTCAGCAGATGTAAGTCATTATGCCGCTATTCCTTGCTTACCGGTATCATTTTTTAAAACGCAACGAGTAAGTTCTATTGCTCCGGCTGAGTTAGAAGCAGCGGCCCACTCGATAGTATTTAAAAGTAGTGGAACGACTCAACTGGAACGCAGTACGCATTGGGTATACGATGCCTTATGGTATGAGAAAGTTACTTCAGAAGGTTTCCATCGTTTTTTTGGTCCGATCAGCGATTATGTCATCATTGCTTGTTTGCCTTCTTACTACGAAAATAAAGAATCTTCTTTGCTGTACATGGTCAACCATTTCATTGCTTCCAGCAAAAATAACTTATCTGGTTATTATGATTTCGAAGGAGATGATTTAGAGTATGTTGTGACGGAAAGCCGGTCGCAAGGCAAAAAAGTATGGATTATCGGCGTAACGTATGCTTTGCTGGATTGGGCAGATCGTAACAAAAAAATAACATTAGACGAATCTGTCGTTATTTTGGAGACAGGAGGCATGAAGGGTAGAAGGAAGGAATTGGTCCGTTCTGAATTGCATGAGCGCTTGAAAAATGGGCTTGGGGTGACCAAAATTTATTCAGAATACGGCATGTGCGAAATGTTGTCTCAGGCCTATTGTTTTGAAAAAGAGGAGTTTGAGCCTGTTCCTTGGTTAAGGTTCGGCCTACGGGAACTCAATGATCCCTTTAGTAATTTTCAAATAGGAAGTGGAGTGATTCAAGTCTTTGACCTGGCCAATATTGACAGTTGCTGTTTTCTCGAAACACAAGATATCGGACAGCGAGATGCTGGCGGAAAACTGAAAATACTGGGTAGATTAGACAATTCGGACATTAGGGGTTGCAATTTATTGTATCAAACCTAGTTTGTTTTTTGCTTTTAGCTAGAATTCCCTATATTTGTTATAATAAATTAACCCAAATACGAGATCTAATGAAAACAAGATTAGTTGCTTTGATCGTTCTAGTTGCCTTAGGAGTCATCTCTGCTTGTTCACCGCACAGAACTTGCCCTACTTATATGAAAAATAACGTAACAGTAGAAAAAGAAGCTAGCGTTTAAGCTTCTTTTTACTGTTTGAATAAAAATATATAAAAGAGTCCCTCAAAAGAGGGACTCTTTTAATTTTTTACATATAATTTAGCATCATCGAGTGTGATCTTCTTATCGCTCATAATGACCAGTCGCTCGACTACGTTTTTTAATTCTCTGATGTTTCCTGTCCAGGCTTGTTGCTGCAGGTAATCCATTGCTTTGGCATCTATGTTCTTTTTAGGAGACCCATATTCATCCGCTATCTGCTCCAGGAAATGTTCTACCAATAAAGGAATATCA
>JACMQM010000137.1 GCA_014376985.1 Cytophagaceae bacterium
CGCAATGTAAGCCCGTATATCCGGGTAAGATAAAGCGACTCTGTTGTCACAATAGATAGGAGAGTTCCAACCTGAGGCCCATTTAAAGGGTTTATGAGGACTAAGCTTAACAGCTTCTACTTGTAGAAGCTTTTCTGCAATAGATAGTTCTGTAGTATTGTACATGCTGCAAGGTATAAAAAACTTGCTTCAGCTGAAAATAGCTGTTGAATTAATCTGGAAGTTTTGATATTTTGCAGTACATAAGTGGAATAATGAAAGTATTCATCAACGACAAGCCGATCCATTTTGTACCTTATAAAGGTCAGAGTGATGCCTCTCATTACGATACGGTCTTGTGGGGAGACGATATTTTGATTGCCAAAAATATGGCGGGACATGTGCTCCTCCATAACGCCACCACACAGCAAATAGATAAGCTCATTGAATTGATGGAAGTCAAGAAAATGAAGCGATTGGTTTCTCTCACCATCACGCTCACCGATTACATGGTGATGACGGAGTATTTCAAAGACCATTTCAAGATTGTGAAAGCATCCGGCGGACTTGTTTCCAAAGGAGAAAGGGTATTATTGATTTACCGCTTGAAGAAATGGGATTTACCAAAAGGTAAATTGAAAAAAGGAGAAGACTCAGGAATAGGTGCTAAGCGTGAAGTAGAAGAAGAATGCAACGTGAAAGTGCAATTGGGAAACTTATTGGTGACGACATGGCACACGTATGTGCGCAAGAATAAAAGAATTTTAAAACGTACCGATTGGTTCCTGATGACTTGTCTGGACGATTCGAATATGCAGCCGCAACTGGAAGAATTTATCGAAGAAGTAAAATGGATGAATGCGAAGGACGTCGCCAAAGCACTTACCAATACGTATTTATCCATACAGGAAGTGTTTGATACCGTTTCTTCTAAATCTATTTCAAATTTGGTAAGGTAAAAAACTACTCACGTCTCCACCGCCTTTGTGGATGTCTCTCACGACAGAACTGCTGATGTAAGCTAGGTAAGGAGAAGTAATCAAAAATACCGTTTCTATTTCATTCCACACATGCGTATTGGCTTGCGCGATGGTGTTTTCGTATTCGAAATCGGTCGTATTTCTTAATCCTCTGATCAGAAATTTTGCATTTATTTTTTGAGCAAATTTAGCGGTCAATCCTTCATACACTTCTACTCTTACTTGCGGATAGGCTGCAAATGTTTTCTCAATCAAGCCTTTCATGATGGTGATGTCGATGTAGCGTGCCTTTTGACTGTTGTGACCAATACCGATCACAAACTCATCAAACAAATTCAGACTGCGTAATACAATGTCTTCATGTCCTTTCGTAAAAGGATCAAATGAACCGGGAAACAGTGCTATTTTTTTCATTACTCAAACAATTGAAGAGAAAATAAATCAAAGTAGTAATGGTCCTGAATTTCATCAAACACAAAACCGTATTTCAATATAGAAGGTCTTTCTATGAATTCTACTTTTCTAACGTACTTAAAAATCCTGTTGTATTCAGGACTTGGATTGTCAATGTCGCCGATTAAAACAAGCGGTGTGGTTTCCTGACTTAGACCGTATACGTTCATGATGTACAAACAGTAATAGGTAAAGTCTTCTGACGTATGGATGAGGAAACTGTTATGGAATAAAACCTTATTGCCTTCTTTTACCGCGATGGATAAATTATTTTTTTCTATGCAGGCAAATATTTTTTTCTCTGCCGAATGGTCCACACTCACTATGCCTTCCAATAAGGCAGACATGTGATGAACGTATTTTATTTTTTTGGAAGGGTATTTTAAATTAAGCCAATCGACTAATGTTTGTTGTGCGCCAAATACAACCACGGCTTCTAGGGAGACTTCTTTGTTGTAAAACAAAACTTCTTCCGGCTCCGCATTGGAATTAATATCCAGGTATGATGCCGCATAGTTTTTATCAAACAAAGAGACGGGCACTACACTAAAGCGATTGTTCTTAATCGATACTACAATGTTTTTCCAGAAACCCGCATTCAACCATTCGTGTTCGTAGAAGAACGCATTCAATTCTTCCAGGATCTTCGAAGTGTTTTCAGGAAAATGAAATTGGTAATTTTCAATCAACAGACAACGTTGAATAGAAGGATCAGTGATGCAGATGCTGAAATTGTAAGGACTGATCTGTATCAGCAAATTATAATTATACAGGTTCTCCGCCTCAAAAAGAGTGTCTTGTATTTTATGGGTGATATTCGGTTTAGAAACGCTGTAGTCTTCCATTGTTGCCAAAGGGTTACGCTTTCAATATAGTGGGTTTTTACGGAAAAGGGAATAGGAAAGATGGATTAGTTGAGGATTGAAGGCGTAATGAGTAGTAATTTATTGATGCTAAGGAATAATTTAATAATGGATAGATTAGTAGTGATGATTTGTGTTTGGGTGTCTCCCTTCGGGTCGGGCGAGCTAACGCTCGCAATCTTCGTACTGTCGTACTCAATTGTGCTGCAAGTCCTCGCTCGAATCAAACGTAAGTTCATCATCAAGCATTGATGCTCGCTGTGGGCTTTCCGCTGCAATCCCCAACGCGAAGCAGTATGTCTAAACGCAATGTCCCAGAGGGACAAAAGCCCGGTAGAATAAAAAGCAAAATAAACAAGTCCCCTTCAGGGGATTTAGGGGTTAGACAGATAGAGTTAACGCAAACAGTTTAGTATTGTCCAACAGTGTCAGGTCGAAAGACCTGACACCCATCAACGACCAATATAATTATCCAAACTGTATCCAGTTCTCTGCATCAATTCATCCCAAGTATTTAAACCTCTCAACAAAGAATGTTTCTGTTCATCCGGTATAGCGCGCAGCGTTTCCAAATCCACAAACGCCAACTCCTGTAGCATCTGTTCACCGGTCATCTCAGGATCTTTGCCTAATTGCGCGGTACCTTCTGCTTTCATGATTATAAAAAATAATTCAACAGCATGCATTGGAGGATTCAGGTATTCATGTACAAAACCAAATTCATAAACCGTAGGAGTCAATCCTGTTTCTTCTTCAAATTCTCTTACAAGTGTTTGCGCGGTATGCTCCGCAAAATCCATTCCACCGCCTGGTGGTGACCACAGTACCTCATGCGCACTTATAGAATAGTGCTTAAGCAAGAGCAAACGATTGTTTTCAATATAAAGCCCACATACTCTAATCCTTAGTTTGTTGCCAAAATTTTTAAGGACGTCTGCTTTTAAATCACTCATAAAATCAACATTTTGTCAGGACTTGCTATA
>JACMQM010000138.1 GCA_014376985.1 Cytophagaceae bacterium
ATTTCAGGAGAAAAGCTTATTTCTTCGCTGGAATAATTCTTGAAATTAAGCACGTTAAGTTTTTCTATGTACATGAAAATTCCTTATTTTTGGGCGCTTTGTACACAATATAAGGATTTAGAAATGGCTAGCGTAAAGGATAAAGTGAAAGACAACGGTAAAACAAAAGTAACCGGCTATTCAAAATTTACCAAGGAAACGTATCTTTTCTGGTATGAGAAAATGCAGTTGCTGAGAAAGTTCGAAGAAAAGGCAGGTCAATTGTATGGCCAGCAAAAAATAAAAGGATTCTGTCACTTGTACATCGGTCAGGAAGCTTGTGCCCTAGGCGCTGTTTCTGCATTGAAAAAAGGTGACAAATACATTACGGCTTACCGTGACCACGGTCAGCCATTGGCTTTGGGCACGAGTCCAAATGCCATCATGGCAGAACTGTACGGTAAATCAACCGGCTCTTCTAAAGGTAAAGGGGGCTCTATGCACATCTTCGACAAAGAAGTAGGTTTCGTAGGCGGACACGGTATTGTAGGTGGACAAGTGCCGCTAGGTGCAGGTCTTGCTTTTGCTGAAAAATATAAAGGAACAGATAACTTGTGTATTTGTTACATGGGAGACGGTGCTGTTCGTCAAGGCGCGTTTCACGAAACATTAAACATGGCTATGCTGTGGAAGATTCCGGTAATTTTCGTTATCGAAAACAACGGCTACGCCATGGGTACTTCTGTTCAAAGAACATCTAACGTAACTGAACTTTATAAATTAGGTGAGTCTTATGACATTCCTTCGGAAGCAGTAGATGCCATGAGAGTAGAAGAAGTTCACTTAGCTGTAGAACGTGCTGCAGAGCGTGCAAGAAAAGGCGATGGTCCTACGTTGTTAGAGTTCAGAACATACCGCTACAAAGGTCACTCGATGTCAGATCCTGCAAAGTACCGTACCAAAGAAGAATTGGAAGAGTACAAAGCACAAGATCCAATCGAACAAGTTAGATTAGCGATCTTTGAAAACAAATATGCTACGGAAGCAGATCTGGAAAAAATTGACAAAGGCATCAAAGAAGTAGTTGAAGCGTCTGTCAAATTTGCTGAAGAGTCTCCTTATCCGCTAGCTACAGAAGCATACAAAGACGTGTATGTAGATCAAAACTATCCATTCATCATAGAATAATTTATTTTTATTATAATACAGAAATGACAGACGTAAAAACAAAAGTAGAGGTGGCAGAGAAAGTAGAAACAGCTTTAAAGACTCCGACAGAAAAGTATAAAAATCTATTGTTGATCCTTGTGGGTTTAATAACAGTAAGTGTTGCAGGATATTTCTATTATCAGTACACATTAGACGAATCAAATAAAGAAGCGCAAAATGCTATTTATCCGGCAGTATATTACTTCGAACAAGATTCATTGGATAAGGCCTTGAAGGGCGATGGTAAAAGCTTAGGTTTGGTAGACATTGCTGAAACCTATTCCGGTACAAAAACAGCTAAACTAGCACACTTCTACACTGGTGTGATCTATTTGAAGCAAGCTAAATTTGAAGATGCGATTTCTCAGTTGAAAGAATTCTCTTCTAATGATAAGTTGATTCAGGCAAGAGCATACGCTTTAACAGGCGATGCTTATATGGAATTGGAAAAATATGACGAGGCTTCTTCTTACTATTTGAAAGCATCTGATTATAAACCAAACGAACAATTCACCCCCGTTTATTTGATGAAGTTGGCTACAGCTTACGAATCATCAAAAGAAAACAAAAAGGCTTCTGATACCTACGATATCATCCTTACGAAATACCCTAAGTCTCCTGAGTTGAACGATGCTAAGAAATACAAGGCACGCGTAGATGCCCTGACTGAATAAACATAACATACAACAGTCGAAAAGGGATAAAGCTGCAACGTTTTATCCCTTTTTGCTGTCAGACCTCCAAGCAATAAATCAACCGATGGCTTCATCAGAAAAAAATTTAAGCACGTACTCAAACGTCAACTTATCCGCGTCTCTAAGTGCGAAGAAAGTGGCCATTGTGGTTTCGGAATGGAATACAGAAATTACGGAAGCCTTATACGAAGGAGCTTACAGCACTTTGATTGAAAAAGGGCTTAAGAAAGAAAACATCATTAAGAAATATGTGCCAGGTAGTTTTGAGCTGAGTATCGCTGCACAAAAAATGGCTGCACTAAAGGAAATAGATGCTGTCATTTGTTTGGGTTGCGTGATCAGAGGAGAAACAAGTCATTTCGATTTCATCTGTCAGGCTGTTGCGCATGGTATTACAGATGTTTCTCTGAAGTATGACAAACCGGTAATCTTCGGTGTACTGACGACAGAAAACAAACAACAAGCGTTTGACCGCTCCGGTGGCAAACATGGCAACAAAGGAGACGAAGCTGGCATCACTGCAGTTAAAATGATGAACTTCTAAAAGTTCTGCATTATCCATTCGTTTAAAAAATCGTTCGATAGATTAATTAATCATACACTATGAAAGTTTTAAAATTTGGAGGTACATCAGTTGGTAAGCCAGAAAGAATGCATGCTGTAGCGCAATTGATTTCAGGTGCTGATCAAAAATTGGTGGTTTTGTCTGCTGTTTCTGGAACAACCAACGCCTTAGTAGGTATATCTGACTTGTTGACCAAAAAAGATGTTGCCGGTGCCAAACAAGCGATAGAAAAACTGTTTGGTCCTTACGATGAATTTGTAGAAAAACTATATACGACCGCTGAAGGGAAAGCAAAAGGCCGCGAAGTTATTCGTCAGCACAATGAATTCATTTCTGCTTTTATAACGGAGACAGCTTTCGGTGACAAACACACACGTGCCATTCTGGCGGAAGGAGAATTAATCTCTACGCAATTGTTTCATGCTTACTTATTGGAACAAGGATATAAATCCGTATTGCTTCCAGCATTAGATTTCATGCGCATCGACGAAGACGATGAACCGATGCTGTCGTATACGGAAGAGAAATTGGGTGCTTTGATTAAAACAAATAAAGATGCTCACCTGATCATCACACAAGGATACATTTGTCTCAATCCAAAAGACGAAGTAGATAACTTAAAAAGGGGAGGAAGTGATTACACTGCCTCACTAGTAGGTGCTGCGATCCGTGCAGAAGAAATCCAAATCTGGACAGACATCGACGGAATGCACAACAACGATCCTCGTATTGTAAAAAGAACATTCCCTATTCAGGAATTGACATTTGACGAAGCAGCAGAGTTGGCTTATTTCGGAGCGAAGATTCTTCACCCGTCTACGATCCTTCCTGCACAGAAATACAACATTCCTGTAAAGTTGTTGAATACGATGCAGCCGGAAGCAAAAGGAACGGTCATCGCTAACAGAACAATAGAGAAAGACATCAAAGCGATTGCTGCGAAAGATGCCATTACGGTGATCAAGATCAAATCTACTCGTATGCTTTTAGCGCACGGTTTCCTGCGTAAAGTATTTGAAGTATTTGAAAAATATAAAACATCTATTGACATGATCACTACTTCCGAAGTAGCGGTGTCACTAACGATTGATAATCCCAAACACTTGGACGCCATTGTTGCGGAGTTGAAAGTGTTTGGTACGGTAGAAGTAGAACACGATCAGACCATCATTTGTATCGTGGGTCAATTCGTACAGGAAAATAATCAGATCGTTCGTCGTGTGATCGATTCATTGGGAGAAATTCCGGTGCGTATGATTTCATTTGGAGGAAGCAAGAACAACATTTCCCTGTTAGTAAAAACACATTATAAAAATGCTGCCATGGAAGAATTGAACGAAGGTTTGTTCTTTGCGGAAACGGTGAAATAATTTTAGTGAACAGTGAACGGTAAGCAGTGAATCGTGTTCATTGCTTACCGTTTTTTATTTAGTCAAATAATCACGGTCTAGCCCCTAAATCCCGGAAGGGTACTTTTGTTTGGTGTTTTATAAATAACTTTTGGTGGCATAGAATATCAAAGACACAAATTGATCAATTGTTTTTGCTTACAAGTCCCCTTCAGGGGATTTAGGGGTTAGACCGTGATTTAAAAATAAAGTATTAAAATAGCAATATATATTTCACTCACTCTTCACTGTTTACCGTTCACTAAAAATGAAGACCCTCCTCCCTATCTACTTCCTACTTAAAAACCTCTTCGCCGGTTGTCATCAGGAGATCAAGTACAGCGGCTTTGAGCGTGATCATGAACACCTCATCGAACGAGCAGTTAACCTGGATAAACGTGTGGAAGAATGTTCAGGTATGGTGTATGCCAATGGCTTATTGTGGACCCTGGGAGACAGCGGTACAAAGCGGGAGCTTTACGGTTTAGATAATAATGGAATTTGCAAAGAGGTCATCACACACCAGTCTTTGCAAAATAAAGATTGGGAAGCACTGGCTGTTGATCAAAAGAACGATCGTTTTTTTATTGGAGACATTGGCAATAATGGGAACAAACGAAAGGACCTTACCATTTATGTGTTGGATAGTAACCGTCAAGTAAGAACAATACCTATCGCTTACGCTTTGCAAGAAGAATTTCCTCCTAATGAAAAACTGAAAAACTATGATTGCGAAGCCATGGTGTATGCGCAGGATTCTTTGACCTTGTTCAGCAAAAACAGAGGTGTTCCATTGGTAAGTTGGTATTCACTTTCTACAGCGCAGGAACAGAAAAAACTTCTTCCTGTTCGACAAGTGTTTATGAAAGGCATGTTGACTGATGCGGCTTATCATGAAGCATCGGGTCAATTGGTCCTGTTGGCTTATGGCAAGCTGTATTGGTTTAAAGTAGAGAAACAAGATGTCACGAATGCCAAGCCCTGGCTGATCAGAAAGATTCCGTTTTACGGACAAACAGAAGCGATTTGTTTTGATGAAAGGGGAGATCTCCATTTATCAAATGAAAAAGGGAAACATTGGATAGTGAAGCACAAATAGTAAATGGTTAAAATTATTTGGGTGGCAGTTTTTCAGACCTAACACTGGCAGACCTTATAGACTGCTTGAGTTAAGCAAACTGTCTTGCCCTAAATCCTCCAAGGAGACTTCCGTTATTAATTATTTTTCTTTTCTAGAAACATTTCGTCCCGCTGGGGAGGCGTATTCATATCGGTCTTTATATTCTAATTGTCGCAGCGCGACGTAATTTCTACAACATTCATCTTCATCTTTTTTCTTAAGTCCCCTTTAGGGGATTTAGGGGCGGACAGGATGGATATATCTCAACATAATTTTTTAAAACTAACATAATTCTTTCGCACGAGTTTCAAGCTTGGCTTTTCTAAGAAAGCTTTAACAGAGCTGACGTAACTGACTGTGATCTCCACACCTCCCATAAGTTCGCAGAAACGATACAAGTGAGCTACTTCCTCTTTCTGAAGAGGTGAAGCACTGACGAGTGTAAACCATGGAGCAAGCCAAAGGTTTTTGCGAAGCGGCATAAAGTAGGCTACTTTTATTTTTCGAGCTTGGTCCAAAAGATTGTTGTATTTGCCAATGTCTTTAGAAAAATCATACCCCAAGCTTCTCAAATCATCAAAGGACATAGCATCACCATTTTTAATATAAAGTATGCCATTGGCAGTATATCCTAAAATGAAATGGTCTCTTTTAAAAAGTCTGAGCATAGTTCTCTTTTTGATGGGTGAGAAAAAAACATGAATCTGATGAGCCTTTAATTTTTACAATAAATGTTAGAACATTCATTGTAAAAATTCCTTAGGTTTGTAGGTCTTAAAGCTTTGAAAGGTAGACTCCTTCTAAGCCTCCGGCGTTTCCGACTTTCCCTAATTTATCTTTTTACAATAGTTGTTCAGCATGATTGTACATAAATGTAATTTATTGATTGACAAAAGTCAATCATTTGTTTACAAAGTAAACATTAAACATGTCTTAAATAGCTGGAATAAAGCTTATTGAGTGCCAAATTTGGACATGGCACTACACATAGGCGAAAAGATAAAAGCAAGGGCAAAAGAATTACGCATCGGACCTACGGAGTTAGCGAACATGATCAATACGTCCAAGCAAAACGTCTATGGGATTTATAAAAGAAAGGCATTGGATTCTGAATTGCTGAAGAAGATCTCCCTGGCTTTGAAGTTTGATTTTTTTAGCGCCTATTATGATAAGCAATGGCAAAAGAGTTTCCAAGAAGGACAGGCATTCTATCAAACAAAGACTGCATCTGTATTGAAAGAGGAGTTGACGCAGCTTAAAAAGGATCATCACGAGTTGCAGGAGAAATACGATATGCTGAAAAAACTGTACGACCTGACGGAAGAAAAGCTGAAAGGGAAAAAAGAAGGGATAACAACAAGCCCTTCAAAAAGTATACGTAAAAGAAGTAAATAGATGTCAAGGCAGCGGATTAATCCATTTCTGTTGATAAATTCCGTTTTCGCACAACATCCCAAATCAAATCGGCTTCATAGCCTTTCCCTGACAGGAAACGAATGGTTTTGGCCAGACGCTGTCTTGGATCTTCTTCTTTCTGAAGGCTTTCCCATTTTTTGTCAAATAAACCTTGTAAACGGGACTGGTATTCCGGCGTACTGATTTCCTCTAAGCCTTTACTGATCTGCTCTTTGGACAAGCCAAGGTGTTTCATGTAAACCTGTATCTTTTTTCTGCCCCATGCTTTCACCCTAAATTTCCCTCCCGCATACGTACGAGCCATTCGCTCTTCGTCGAGATATCCTTCCTCTTGGAGTTTTAAAATCAGGTTTTTAACTATATCTTTACTTGCGCCAATTGCGTATAATTTGTCAACGATCTCTTTTTGGGTACGATCCCTGAAAGAGCAAAAGGCAGTTATCTTTTGGTAGGCTTTTTCTGCCGTAAGTTGTTTTTGCGAAGAATGATTTTCGGCGTCCATAATTACAAGTAATATACAAAATTGAAAAATACGAAGTCACTGTACACACTTTTTTTAGCCAACGGGGTTTCCAGTTTTGCGCAAGGCATTACGATGTTATCTATTCCGTGGTATTTTACTTCACGTGGAGAGTCTTCTTTATTCATTGCTTTTTTTGCCATTGTTACGCTCGGCTCTCTGTTTTGGGGATTGTATGCCGGCGCATTGATTGATGGTTTCAACCGTAAAGATATTTTCTTAGGAACAAACTTTGTACAAGGGTTGATCGTCATGTCGGTCGCTTCCTTAGGTTTTAGAGAAGGAGGACTCCCGAGCAGTTTGGTATTGATTGTTTTCGGAATGATCTTTTTCGGATACCTGATTCACTACCCTAACCTGTATGCTTTTGCACAGGAAATCAGTGACAGCGACAACTATACCCGCGTAGCTTCCTGGATCGAAGTGGTAGGGCAAACAACAGCCATTGCTGCTGCTGCTCTTGCTGCCGTATTGTTGGAAGGAGTGCACGGCATCGACTTGGATATCATCGGCATGAAATTCCATTTGCCTATTTATATTGATAAGTGGGCCATGCACGAGATCTTCCTACTGGATGCAGGCGCCTATTTCCTTTCGTTCATCATCATCATGCTCATGCCTTATACTCCTTCTGTCGTACTTTCTATCCATCAGGATCAGGACATTTGGAAAAGCATGAAGGAGGGTTATGATTACTTAAGAAACAACCTGCTCATCAATATCTTTGGTCTGTGTTCGTATTCTATTTTCGTCATTGTTTTGGTAGAGTTATTCAGTCTGGTGCCTCTCTATGTCCAAAATCATTTGCATGCATCCGCCTATGTACTGGGTACATCGGAGTTGATGTACGCTTCCGGCTCCCTCATATCGGCTTTTGTGATCAGTAAGTTATTCGCTAAAATCAGTTTGCCCAAAGCCA